>CAZMJD010000053.1:0-9439 GCA_964566385.1 uncultured Candidatus Poseidoniales archaeon
CTCCCATGCGATACCTGAACAAATCGAATCATTACAACAGCGTGGTGATGAGGCAGGTGAGGCTCTTTTACAGGCTCGTGCAGCCATTGAAGCATGGCCATCTCCTCTTAGTGAGGGTTGGCAGGAACTTCTCACCAAAGCAGAAGAATCTCTGGCCGCTGACGATCCATCGACAGCGAAGGGTTTTGCAGACCGCGTCATGCGTGACATCGAAGCCGAGAAGGATGCCAAACAGAGGTTAGATCAACGCCTAGGTGACCGTAGCAGCATTGAGAAGCGTTGGGCAGAACTTGTTGATGCCAAGGAATGGTCGAAACGTTGGGATGTGATCAAACAGCAATCGGTTGATGGGCACGTCATTCAAGCAGATCATGAACTTTCCACGTTTCTTCAGGAACTCGATGTCTCTACCTCCCGTCGTCAGGAGACGAAGGATGTGCTCGACTTCCTTCAGCAAGAGTGGAGCCGCCTTCGCCGGTCACTGGAATCAGCTGGTATCGGGGCAGAGGATGCCGACCGAGATGCTGCTGAGGCCGACCTTGCAGCCGCCATCTCAGCTTTTGAATCAGGAGATATTGATGCAACTGTTGATTCCATGACCAAGATGGAATCCCATATCGAGCGAGCCGAACGCCGTATCTGAATCGGGTCTCGTTTCAAGCCTGGGAGGTTGCAACTCTGATCTTCATTGAGCAGTAACCTTCGTTGGCGAGTTCGAAATCAGTGATTCCTTCCTCGATCTCGATTCGCTTGATGATCTGTAAGAATAGGTCGTCCTGCCCCCAATCTTTCTCAGCGACCAAGAATTCGACATCAATCTCTTCCTTTTCTGTAGTCAGGCTGAGTAACAGGTTGTTCTTCTCTTCGTCATAGGTTACACCTGCTTCCAGTTTGAGTTCCTTCTCTATTGGCCAACGATGTGAATTCATGCCACTTCGGGTAACGAAATAGAACTCACCTGTGGAATCCCTGTCGCCAGAGATTTCGGGGGTGAACGCGTCCAGATAGATGGAGATCATGTGTTTGGTCATGGCGCGACCAATGCATAGTTGTTGAAAATCATTCCTTGATGCCGAGTTCCTTGACAATATCGAGTGTACTTTCTTTCTCATCGATTTCGCTACGAAGCATTTCGATGAATGTTTCAAGATTGACTTCGGCGACCTGCTCGCCTTGTCGGTCGCGCAGACTGATCGTTCTGTTCTCACATTCTGCCTCGCCGATGATGATCATGTATGCGGGCCGCATTGCTCGATGTGTGCGGATCTTCTTGCCGAGTGTGTCATCTCCATCATCTATCTCGACACGTACTCCCTTCTCTCTCAATGCGTCAAATACTTCGCAAGCCCACGTTCTATGCGATTCAGAAATGGTCAGGATATGAACTTGAGTGGGTGTCAGCCAAGTTGGGAATCTTCCTTCGAAGTGTTCAATGAGTACTCCTACGAAGCGCTCCATACTTCCGAACGGAGCTCGATGTATCATGACCGGCCTGTGCTTCTCTCCATCACTTCCAACATACGTCAGATCAAAACGTTCTGGCAGATTGTAGTCGACCTGCACTGTGCCGAGCTGCCACTCACGTCCGAGGACATCGTGCACAACGAAATCGATCTTAGGGCCATAGAATGCAGCCTCTCCTTTTTCCTCTTGGAACGGAACTCCCAATTTCTCAGCAGCAGACCTGCATGATTCCTCGGCTTTGTCCCAAGCCACGTGGTCACCGACATATTTCGTAGAATCTTCATCCCTGATTCCAACACGTACCCGATAATCGTCCATGCCTAAGGTTCCAAAGATGATCTGTACCAATTCGATACATCCTGCCAATTCAGTAGCAATCTGATCTTCAGTCACGAACAGATGTGCATCATCTTGTGTGAAGCCGCGCACCCTGGTCATGCCAGATATTTCCCCAGATTGTTCCCATCGGTACACGGTTCCAAATTCAGCCAATCGCAATGGAAGATCACGATATGACCTTGCTTGGGAGGTATAGATCTGAATGTGGTGAGGGCAATTCATGGGCTTGAGCAAGTAACCTTCGACATCTCCTTCATCCATACGATTGGCCAACTCACCACATGTGCATCCTTCATCAGCAAGTTGTGAGAGAAGTTCTCGCTCAACCAATGGTGGGTATTGGGATTCTTGATAGTACGGAAAATGGCCACTCATCCTGTATAGGTCGAGTTTACCGATGTGAGGCGTGAATACCTGCTGGTAATTTTGTCGTCGTAGTTCTTGTGAGATGAAATTCTGCAGTTCCTGTCGCACAATCGCCCCTCTGGGTGTCCAGAGAATGAGTCCTTGACCGACCTTGTCCGAGATGTGGAATAATTGCAGGTCCTTTCCAATTCTGCGATGATCACGTTGCTTTGCCTCCTTCAGCATTTTTCTGTGTGCAGCAAGACGTTCCTTGGTCGCGAAAGCGATGCCATAGATGCGCACGAGAGAGGTTCTAGATTGATCGGCGCGCCAGTATGCAGTCGATGTCGTCGTCAATTCGTGATGCATGAGCATCGATGTCCGTGGAACATGTGGACCAAGACAAAGATCATGGAATTCACCTTGTTCGTAGATGGTCGATGCATCTCCATCCTCTAATTTGTCTTCGATGATTTCAATCTTGTATGGATTATGTGAGAATCGCTCCTTCAATTCCTCATCTGAGAGTTCGATACGTTCGACTGCAAGATTCTGTCTGACGATCTGCTGCATCCTCTTCCCGATAGCACGCAGGTCCTCGTCAGAAGGTGGGTCCATGTCGAAATCGTAGTAGAATCCGTGCTCTATGGCAGGCCCAATGGTCGGCTTTGCCTCTGGGAAGAGTTCGGTCACAGCCTGTGCGAGCAGATGAGCACAGGAATGTCGGATGATGTGCTCACCCTCTTCAGATTCGGCTTCGATTGGCTCGACATTGCAATCACTGGTCAATGGATGCTTGAGGTCGACGGCAGCCCCACTGATACGTGCTGCCACCCAACCATGTTTCTTGCCGTAGCGGTCGCGAACGGCCTCTTCTAGAGGGAGCCCGACGGCCAATGTGTGGGCGTCACCCTCGGGCCAGCGGACCTCAACCGAAGCCATCGACTCCTCCGAGTCGCCGCATCACTTCACACCATCGGCATGCTCAGGTGTGATAGGACTCGTTGTCATCGGGAAAGTCTCCCGACCGGACATCCTCTGCATACTGCTTGATGGCACCTGAGATCTGCTCGCCGAGATTGAGATATCTTCTCAAGAAACGTGGGCTGAAGTCCATTGTAATCCCGAGCATGTCATGCAAGACCAGAACTTGCCCATCGCAGTCAGGCCCCGCTCCGATTCCAATCGTAGGAATTGAGATAGAAGCTGAAACCTGCTTTGCGAGTTCGGCAGGAATCTTCTCAAGGACTAGGGCGAAACATCCCGCCTCTTCCAATATCTTTGCATCCGCAAGCAGCTTCGCAGCTTCCTCCTCTTCCTTGGCCCGAACGGTGTAGGTTCCGAATTTGTAGATGGATTGAGGTGTGAGACCCAAATGTCCCATGACTGGGATGCCCGAAGCGATCAGGCGCTGAATGGACTGAGAGATCTCCTCTCCCCCCTCGAGTTTGACAGCGTGAGCCTCAGCTTCTTTCATGATCCTGATCGCAGATTCAAGAGCTAGGCGAGAATTTCCTTGATACGTTCCGAATGGCATGTCCACGACGAGCAGGGCCCGTTCAATCGCCCGTTGAACACATTGTGCATGGTAGATCATGTGGTCGAGAGTCATAGGGACAGTCGTCACTTGCCCGGCCATGACGTTCGACGCAGAATCCCCCACCAGAATCACATCGATGCCAGCATCATCAACGAGGCGAGCGAGCGAATAATCGTAGGCGGTGAGCATTGAGATCTTCTCACCAGCAGCCTTCATTGCCTGCAGGGTGTGTGTCGTCACCTTGCGAGCCTCGCCGTGGATTGACATGGTGCTACACTCGCTCATCGCCGTGTCGGACTTGAAACCGCCGACTGTTCAATTAGATTGAGATGGCGTTCACTTAGGTACCGCAATCGGCTTATTCCAACAATCGATCGATGAGGTCGGAGAGTGTGATGCTAGAACTCTCGCCGCTCATCATGTCTTTGACCGAGAGCACTCCTGATTCAATCTCCTTGGGTCCGACAACGACGGTGTGAGTGAAACCAGCATTGTTCGCCCATTTCATCGATTTGCTGAGATTGCGCTGCCTCATCTCGATCTCAGCAGTGATGCCCGAATCACGTAGTGCTGTGAGCATGGGGAGAATCGCGTTCGCCTCTGTATTGAGCGGAATCAGAGCAACACGTGATGCAGATGCGGCAGCGTCTGAACCTTGGCGTTCAAGGGCGAGCAGCACCCTGTCGGTTCCGAAACCGAACCCACAACAAGGATCGAGATCATCGAGTCCGAACAGATGCAAGAGTCTGTAGGTCCCTCCACCGAGAACCTGCCCTTCACCTCCTAATGTCTCGACTCGAGCCTCAAAGACGCAACCGGTGTAGTAGTCCAGTCCACGCGCAGTCGTCAGGTCCAGATCGATACGTTCCATTGGTACTCCCAATGCTGAAAGATGCCCAAGAGTCTCTTGCAGGTGATTGATGGGAGTTGTATCGATGTCAAGGTTGGCAAAGTGCTCTGCTAGACTTCCAAGGTCCTCGTTGGAGTTGTTCGAATCGAGTGCATCGAGCACGGTGATGTATGTTTCCTCGATACCAAGAAGGCGCATGAGTTCGTTTGTTCCCTGTATCTGCTGCTTGTCGAGCATTCGCAACAGCACTGTGTGAGGTGCGTCCCTTTCTGCTCCAGCGTGATCCTTTGATGTCCAACCAGCTTTGATAGCCTTCTCTCTCTGTTCATCAGTGAAGGCCACTGGCACCTGAGCAGCGTCAAGGAACGTGTGCAGCAGACCAACATGTCCGATACTGAATCGCCATTCTTTGAGGCCTGATTGTTCAAGCATCGACATGGCGCAAGCGATGACTTCTGCCTCGACGAGAGGACCGCTGGCACCAACCACTTCGACCCCGAATTGATCGAACTCACGCCACCGTCCTGTTTTTGCTTCCTCGTATCGGAAACAAGGCCCCGTATAGCATACTTTCACCGGACGTGGTCGCTCGCGCAGCTCTCCTGTCGCAACCATTCTCATGACTGGCGCAGTCAGTTCGGGTCGAAGTGTCAGAGACCGGCCAGATTTATCCTCGAAAGCATAGAGTTGAGCAATTATATCGTCACCAGATTTAGCCGTGAAGAGTTCAGTATGTTCAAAGATTGGCGTTCTCACTTCATCGAACCCACATCTGCGTGCGACTTCGATGATGGCGCCCTCTAGCCGTCGCCTTTCCCTCATATCGTCAGGGTTGTGGTCGCGAGTGCCGCGTGGCCTTCGAAGATCACCCACATACCCTCAGGTCTGAGACCGCGCCTTCATTCTTCCTCTGATGTAGGGCCATTCAGACCCTGCAGAAGGTCCTGCACCGCATCCACAGCTAAGGTCAATGTGTCGTCTTCACACAACCATTCGACAAGAGGGTCTGGTGGTCCTCGTCGCTCGTGAGGTCTGAGTGGGTTGATGGGTGCCCCACGTGGCTTTTCGATACCGTGGACAGCTTGAGGTGATTCGACAATCCAACCCAGTCCTAATGGATCCCGCGGAGGTCCACTCAGTTCAGTGGCTCGCGACCAAGTGTGGTCCATGATGGGTGGCCCCCGCATTCTGAGATTGACGTGTGGCTCCTGTTTATCCACCTCTGCTTCTGCATCTGCTTCCGTATCCTCCTCCTGTTCAGTTGTCTCTTCAGTGACTTCTTTTGATTCTGAGACCTCATCGATGTATTCCTCAGGTTCTGCGGTGATTTCTACAGGCTCTTCTTCTGGAACATTCTCAATGGGTGCTTGTTCCTCACTTTCACCTTCCACTTCTTGTTCGGCCATTGGAGGTGTCGATGCTTGTTCAGGTTGTGTGACTTCCTCGTCCTTTGGGGATGCATCTCCTCCACTCATGAAGCGAATGAATCTCTTCCTCCTTCGCCTGCGCTTAGTGGGTGCTGGCGCCTTATCTGGAGACCCACTGGGTTGATTCACTGGTTGAACCGGATGGTTATGCTCCTGAACCTTTTCACCCCCACTCGCTCCAATATTAGGATCAGGTGTATTTTCACTCACGTGTCATCACCATCTTGCACTTGCTCGGCTTTTTTTCGCCCCTGATCAAGGAATTCCAGGAGTTCGCTCAGATGATCCGGAGTTCGCTCAAAGACCTCTTTGAATTCATTCGATGCCCAACGCAGAACCTCAACATTCTGTCTTCGCTCCTTTTCTTCCTCAGGGATGCCATCGGCTGTCTCCCCATCACTTGTGAATCGAATGAAGCGGTCCTTCCGCCGCCGCTTTGAGGTAGTTCTCTCATCAATGGGGGTGGCTTCTTCATCCTCACGATCTTCACGGGTTTCTGATGTTTGATCATGGCCGGCGGAACCACCTAATCCGTCGATCATGTCGAGGTCGACTGATTCGACACCAGGAGGTGGTGGGGCTTGGGCTTGGAAAGTGGCCGTTCCCGGTGCTCCTTCCTCAGGAATTCCTGCATTCAGGACACCCATACTCTGCTCGATCACGTACGGCTGAGTCATCATGTCACGCTGATGTTGCTTCTCTCTTCTCAACATCATGTGCGATTGATAGGCCGCAGCCATCTGTTGGCGTGCTTCATCACGGCGAAACATCTCGTCAAGGATCTTCTCCTCTCTCTCCTTGGCTCGGACCTCTTTCTTGTGTTCTTTCTCAGCCCTCTCCCATGATCTGAACAGGTGGGCCACGAAGAAGATGAGGGCGATGATCGTCAGGATGAGGATCACTGAAATCATCGTCATTGTCCTCCGGAGAAGGCGATGATGGATGAAATTTCACCCGTTCGATGGAGGCATTGAAATCCGATGAAGTGTGTCCATGATTCACCCGGGTGACGAGAAGAGGGTCAGCCGAGCGCGAGCTATGACGAACCCTATGAGTGCGGACGGGAAGGTGGGAGAATGCGTACTGCGGCGATGATGGTCGCGTTGTTCATCGCGTGCTCTCACGCGGGTTGCGTGGGTCTGCTTCCCATGCGTGAAGCGATAGAGGAGTTCAGAGGTCCGCCAGGTCTTGATGTCATCACTAAGACGACATGGGTCAATCATACCTTTGACTCCCTTGATCCACTTAATTCTCAATTCTCTGCTAACGTCCCCATCGTCATTCCTGAATCGGCTCGGGCAGTGCGACTCAATTTCGTTGTCGAGATGGACTTGGAACAATTCTCGGAGATGACTGGTGATTTCCGATACGCATCGTACCAGTTTCTCGATCCCGGGGGTGTCATCAAGTGGGAGAGCAACGCTACCGGATCGGTGCAAGAACCTCAACTTGTGCTGACTTCTCCAGATTCAGGCACTTGGCGCCTCTTGGTCGATGCCCGAGGATATGGCTTTGAATTGAGTAACCTAGCTACGAGCAAGGACAAGGTGTCTGTGTGGGTGGTCGTTGAAACGAGTGAATTGGTCTACAGCGATGAAGCGTAGATCTCAATTTTGATCTAATCGCTGATCGCAGCCTTGACGCCTTGAACACGACCGGCACTTTCCGACCCGCTCGTGGTTCCTATCCGCAGTTCCAGTAGCCATGGACGTGTGAAGTGTCCCAAGATGTTCGATGAGTTCTACCTTTGTCGAGTCATCCCAAGGAACGAGGTGAGCATCATGGGGTCCATACCTGAGTAAACCATGCTCAGGCGGCTGTTCACTTACGGCACTGACTAGTTGCAAGTACGCCAATAGTTGTAGGCGATGACTCAAGTGTGGTGATGCGGGGACCTTCCCAGTTTTCTGCTCGACCGGAACATAACGCCCGTCAACTCTGAGAACTTGATCTGGCCTACCTCTGAGACCGGTTTCAGGATCATGTAGCAGTCCTGCCATTTTGACCCCGTCGGAATAGGCGACTTCATCGGTAGTGTCGATGTTCAGGTCGTCTGAAACCATCTTCACCTGCTCGGCAGCAATGACCATTCGATTCAGACGAAATGATGTCAGACCATTCCATACCATTG
This sequence comes from uncultured Candidatus Poseidoniales archaeon, assembly GCA_964566385.1. Classification (GTDB taxonomy): domain Archaea; phylum Thermoplasmatota; class Poseidoniia; order Poseidoniales; family CAYMED01; genus CAYMED01. Next base: position 8,097 of record CAZMJD010000053.1, read on the forward strand.
CCAGAAGCACGAGGATGAAGGCTAGATAGGCCCTATCCTGGGCCCATATCAGAGCCATTCCATGAATCGATAAGCTGGTGGCTGCAAGAAAAATGGTAACCTCGACAGAGCCTACCTTCCACCATCCTCCACGGAATTCTTCTGGTTCGATGACAGGCTCAAACGCAGGTGTGATCAGGTCCCATATCGGATCATCTACTGAGTGATCATCTCTGACGGCATTCATTTCCAGAGCATTTCTCCATGGCAGAATCACGAGAAAAATCCCAATGACAAGCCAAGCGACTGAGAGTGAGACAAGCATGAGGGCGAAGGAGCTAGGATTAACGATACGATCAGCGAATTTGATGAGCATTCCATCGATCAGAAGGGCTACAACAATGAGAATCCACCATGACCAGATGAGGGTAGTCTGAAGTGCCCTTTTGCGATGCTTGACCACTTCACGAAAATTCTCATCGATCTTGTGGTGTAATTCAACACCCTGTTCCACACTCTTGCCTTCGGCCTTCACTCCAGTTTTATTCAGGAACCACGATCGAGGGCAGTAGACGAAGCGTTCCAGATCTGACGCCGAAGCTCGGAATCGATTTCCTTGTTCGTCGTCCCATAGCCCATTCTCTCGACATGTTCCTGAGAGGGAGTCGAGATGGAGGCCCGGAGCCAGTGTGGTGGACTCGCCCTCTTTAGCCACATCCTAGGTTGCGAAGTGGTTAACAATAAACTGTAGGTCGCCACGATGCATGGCTGCGACCGAAGTACCGGCGGAGGGAGAGGAACCCTACGTTCCACTCGTCTCACCGACGGTATATCAGGAGAACGGCATCGATGTGGGAACGACACAGAAGTCGGCTGACATGCTTCGTTTCATTTCTCATGTCAGGGCCGACGGAATCTACATGCTGGATTGGGAGCACACCGATCGGCGCATCCGCGTGGTCGCTCAATTCCTCGCACGTTACGAGCCGCAGGAGATTCTCGTCGCTTGTGCACGTCCCTTTGGACAAGTTCCAGCCAGAAAATTCGCCGAGACGACGAATTCATTATCCTCGATCGGACGATTTGTCCCAGGTTCTCTGACAAACCCTCGCCTCAAGCAATTCATTGAGCCTTCAATCGTCCTTGTCACTGACCCTGCCGCTGATGGTCAAGTCATCAATGAGGCAATTCGAACAGGTCTTCCCGTTGCCGCCTTTGTTGACGCAAATAACATGCTTCGAAACGTCGACGTTGCTCTCCCAGCTAACAACAAGGGTCGACGTTCGTTGGCTCTTCTCTTCTGGCTTCTGGCTCGTGAGCTGAATAAGGCTCGTGGTACCATCTCGGATGACGAAACTTGGGCT
>CAZMJD010000054.1:0-9382 GCA_964566385.1 uncultured Candidatus Poseidoniales archaeon
CTCCATCACCCCCTCTTGCAATTGATGTGGCGCCCCAGACTGATGCCATGGTCGTTCCATTCTCGAGGATGATCGTCACTGCACTGATGTTGAGTGGGCCGGTTGCTATGATATTCCCACATGTCACGTTACTGCATGAGAGTCGAACGAGCAATAAGCTTAGATTTCCTTGTAGAAAGATTGTATCCTGTATGTCGATAACTCCATATCCGCTATCAGGGACTTGTGCCATTGGTCCCCAGCCTTGGAACACTGAAGTTGTGACATGCCCCCATCCTCCACCAGTTCCGTTGACCCCATGATTTCCTGAAGCGCTAGGACTCCCCCTGAGTCCTCCCCCTCCTGCCCATGCAGTGATGCTCAGAGGATTTGCGAAGAGCTGGCCTGGTTTTGTGGCGATGGTGACATATCCTCCAGAACCTCCACCCCCTCCGTTTCCTCCATCGAAATTCGTTGGAGGGAATCCCATAGAAGTTCCTCGGCCGCCGCCACCACCGCCGCCACCATCGGCCTTGACATAACCAAAAGGCCCTATCCCAACTGTGTTTGCAACGATATGAATTGACCCTCCACTACCACCGCCGGCGCCATGAAGGCCATTCCCATGACCGCCTGGATGAGATGGGCCGTTTTCCCCTCGTCCTCCTCTGGCATCGATACCTCCGTCAACAATGACTGAGCGAGCAAGGATGACGACCTTTCCTCCGCCAGCCCCAGCCAAGGAACTGAGGTTGTGAGGACGTGGGGTGCCATGGCCTGTATTCTGATTCTGGATCATCGGGCTGGTGACATTTCCTCCACTCGAGCCTTTTTCATCGCCCCATCCATATGGAATGCCACCTGGTCTGAATAACCCCCCTGTTCCGGTACCTCCTCCAGGCATCCCACCATATCCTCTGTGTCCTGCTCCACTTCCACCGGCCTCGCCAGGGAAGTCTGAAGAGAATCCATCGATTCCTCTTCCAGTGCCGTTCCAGACCGTATTGGCAGCATTGATTCTTGTTCCTTGTTCGATCACTAGGATGTTTACTCTCAGTGTTAATTCCCCATGGACATTGATTACGCCACAACCTCCTCCTGGCAGACATTTCACAGTGACTCGATCGAATGACATGTCTCCACTCCAGTTCACTGATGATGTAACGTTCACCGACGTGTTGCCAACTCCTGGCACCTTGACATAATCCTCGATATTGACAGTACCATTTCCGAAGGCGATGTGTTCGGTATTGGCATTCAGGAATGGGTGTGAATTCGCCGAGATATTGAGTTGGCCAGCAGTCGTTTGTGGGCTGAGAGCCATAAGATGTTCAACAGCATCGAGTCGTGATCCATTGACGTGTGGGAATGCCAATGTATCGACGAGGGGTAATGCTGAACCCCCTCGTCCTGAAGTATTTCCATTGAATGCCTCATCAGCTCCGGCAAAGGGAACTACACTGAACAGGAGGAGAAGAACGAGTCCTGTGACCGCCCGCATAATATCGGGCTGTCCCGCTGACCAAAAAGCGCACCGGTCCTCTGCTCAAACTTCACGCAACAGAACTAGTCGGCCCGGCTCCAGCAACAGCCTTGCTTACACCTTCTGCATAGCGCTCGAAGTTCTCAGTGAACATTTCTGCAAGCCTATTGGCTGTTGCATCGAATTCAGCAGGGTCCGACCACGTCTGACGTGGTTGAAGGACATCTCCAGGTACACCTGGGCATGAGGTGGGCACTTCAACTCCGAAACGAGGGTCGACCACATATTCGACATCATCCAATTCCCCATCTAATGCAGCATTGAGCATAGCCCGGGTGTGAGGTATACGCATACGATGTCCCACTCCATGGGGTCCTGATGTCCATCCTGTGTTGATCAGCCACACTGAAGCCCCGTGTTCTGCAATCTTTTCAGAGAGAAGGTCAGCATATACTCCTGGATGCATCGGCATGAATGGCTCTCCGAAACATGCGGAGAAGGTTGCTTGGGGTTCGGTTACTCCAATCTCGGTACCTGCCACTTTCGCAGTATATCCTGAGATGAAGTGGTAAGCTGCTTGTTCGGGTGTCAACCTCGAGATTGGGGGGAGAACTCCGAATGCATCACAGGTGAGGAAGACGACGTGTTTGGGATGCCCTCCTGTTGAAGTAGCAGTCCGGTTAGGGATGAACTCGATAGGATATGATCCACGCGTGTTCTGTGTCAGCGTTGTATCCGTGAAATCGGGCACGCCTTGTTCATCCAAGATGATATTCTCAAGGACGGTCCCGAAGCGCTCGGTCGTTGCAAAAATCTCAGGCTCATCCTCGGATGACAGATCGATCAGTTTCGCATAGCACCCACCTTCGAAATTGAACACCCCCTTCGATCCCCAACCGTGTTCATCATCACCGATCAGTTCCCGAGCAGGGTCTGCAGACAATGTCGTTTTGCCAGTGCCAGAGAGACCAAAGAAGATGGCTGGAACCGTTTCTGTGGTGTTAGCACTACAGTGCATCGGCAAGATGCCGCGTTGTGGAAGGAGGAGATTCATGACACTGAAGATGGATTTTTTGATCTCACCTGCATACCGCGTTCCTCCAATGATGACTTCACGCCGCGCGTAATGCACGATGACAAATGCTTCTGAGTTGACCTCATCCTTTTCAGGGTCTGCTTGCAACCATGGCGCGTGTAGGACAGTGAATTGCGGTTCATGTTCTGCAAGTTCCTCTTGAGAAGGCCGCACGAACATGTTTCGAGCGAAGGCACTGTGCCAAGAGGATTCGGTCACGACTCGAATGGGTAGTCGTTCTGCAGGTTCAGCCCCTGCGTACAGGTCCTGAACAAAGAGCCGATTAGCATCTGAAAGATGTGCAACGACTTTCTCTCGAAGGCCATCAAAGACCTCTTCTGTAGTCGGGACATTGACACTTCCCCAGTGAACAAGATCGGTGGTTGTTGGCTCATCGACGATGAATTTGTCATTTGGTGATCTACCTGTCCTTGCGCCAGTCTCAGTCACCAACGCTCGATGGGCAGAATAGACTCCTTCACCCGCTTCAACTGCCAATTCAATCATTTCTTCAGCGCTCATGTTCCACCGAACAGGACCTGTAGGGGATATCCCGAGGTCATTCAGATGAACCTCATCTCCGCCACTGTCGTCTGGCCTTGTGCTCAGGACCATGCCGTTACGCATAGCAGGCCGTTCTCATACCTTACCCTTATTCGATACCCACAAGAGTGGGTGGCCAATGATTGCAAACGTAAAACCTACACAATCAACCATCATCGCAATGACATGTCCAGCGGCATGTTACCTTCATTCAACGTCCTTGGCGAAGAACTTGAACCATGTTCATCCGACCCCTTGACTGGTTGGTTCAGGGACGGATGTTGTAACACCGATCGCAATGACAGGGGTCTGCACACCGTGTGTTGTCAGGTCACAACCCCCTTTCTCGAGTTCGCCAGGCAACAAGGAAACGACTTGATTACGCCCGCTCCAAGATTCAATTTCCCCGGACTCAAGCCAGGGGACAGATGGTGTGTGTGTGCTCAAACCTGGCAGGATGCAGCTGAAGCAGGTGTAGCGTGTCCCGTCGATTTGGGTGCTACGCATGAGGAGACCCTCCAGATCATCTCGCTCGAACTTCTTGAGCAGTATGCGGTCTGAATGAGACGTACATTCTCAATGTGGTAGAATGACCCATATTGCAACTCCGAGCAACGCCAACCCACAGATTCGGTTCAGCCTCACCGAGGCTTCGGGTGAACTAAAGATTCGTTTCAGAACAGTTCCAGACCCCGCCCAAGTCATCACTGCTGGCAATCCGAAGGCTAGGTTGATTGAGACCAGTGCAACCTTTCCTGCAAATCCGTATCCAAAGACCGCACCGAATGATGTCATCAACACAAGAAAGTGGACCCATGCCTTTCCATTGACCACTTGTAGAATCAGACCGGTCGAGAATCCAAGTCGATTATTGACCTCTTCTTCCTCTTCCATCGGACCTGCTATAGCAATATGATAGGCCAGATATGCGATGTAAGCAGCTCCAACGTAAGTCAGAATGTCGAAGATTCTACGATTCTCCTCGATGAACACGGTTGCTGCACCGATCAGAAGGCCGAGTAGTGACCACCCGATCGCCATACCGAAGATCAGTGGCATGGTCGACCGGAAACCATGCTGAGAACCATGTGCAGCACACAGCATGTTATTCGGTCCAGGTGTGAAGCACATCGGGATGATGAATGTGAGGACTGCAATCAGGGCGACTGTTGAGACCATCGTCATACCTCAGGCAAGGTTCTGCAGTCGAGCATGACTAGGATCTTCGATGGTCATAATCGCCCTAATCCGAGACTCTTTCCTCAATGAATCTGGAGCAGCAGCAACCTTTGCTTTTGCACCATTCTCGAATGAGATTATGTATCGGCCAACATCACCCGTCTCTAACGCTGTGCCTGGAAGCCATAATCCTAGGTTTCCTATCTCTGGATGATAGATCACAGCAAGCGTTTCAGGCCCTGTGGCACCGTCTTTCACATCGACGCTGAGCACTTCAATCTCGTTGCTTCCTCCAGTCAGATCGCTGACTGATGTCCATTCCCCATATGCGGCATCCAAGGGTTCCTCCAAGGTCTTTCGTCGCTCTTCGATCTCCTCCATCCTCTCTTCGAATGCAGAGGTTGTATCTTCATCCATGGTGTTGATCCTGTCAACCAAACCACGCAATCGCTCAACGATTCTCACATCATCCGCTCCCATGGCAGCATCACAACGAGCGATTGATTCGGACAGGCGCTGGACTGCCGATCCATTTCCGATTTCGACAGCACATTCCAACGCTTCATCATAGATCTCGATGGCGAGCGCAGGCTCACCCACTGCGATCAGGGCATCTCCAAGCCGCTCGATGGGTCCAATGGCTTCTGCTTCATTCCCGTCGACCATGTCGTGCACCTGCTCGACCAACCGGGAAGCGATGTGAGAATCCCCATCGAGCTGTGAGGCCAGACTGGCCGCTAGTGTCACTTCAAGTCGCTGCTCAGGAACTTTCTCTGCTTCGACAGCAGCAGCACGCAGGATTCGACTCGCTTTGCTCATGTCACCAGCGTGCAGTGCGAGCAGTCCCAGAGGATACAATGCCTCGACCTCCGCTTCATCATCATCGATCAGTGCGGCGCGCAGGCCCGCTGAAGCGAGCAACCTCTCAGCTTCTACACCTTGACCAGCAGACCTTGCTATGATGGCCATGGCGATCTCGAATCGGCATAATGTCGGCGTCAGAGCAGCCATAGCGATGCTTCCTTCTTCACTGGTCAAAGGAGCTAGCCGTATCGCTAGGTCTTCTTGGGCATCGAGGTGGACTTTCTGGAGTCCCTCAAGCACCTCATTCGGCTCACCTTCCTTCACCTTCTCTCCGAGTCCTTCGAGCACGTCTTCAACCACTGCGAGCTGTGCACATGCTTCTGGTAACGCGTTGAGTCGCGTCACCTTGCTCTGCTTCACCTTCTCTCCGAGCAGGTGTCGTCGCAAGTCCTTCGCCCGCGCGCTGATACCGCCATCACTCTCTTCGCTTGCCTTGAGCGGTGCTGCACGAGTCCGCACTCTTCCAGACCCTGTATCGATGATTCCATCGATCAACCAGGTCAACTTATCCTGTACGTCGTATTCATTCCGCCTGCTGATGGCATATCGCATCTCTTCAGCACGTACTCGTTTTGATAAGCTCTTCAACCGCTTCTTTGCCTCCCCACCCTTAGCCATTTTCGAGAGTCGCAACAAGAACGTCGATGGTGGACAGGTGGTATAGGGAAGGTGCACTCTTTGACCTGTTTTTGTCATCTTGAAATCATCAGAGACCAAGCAGACATCTTCCCCTTGTCCTGCTAATCGCGTGGCTAGGACCATCAACGATAGATCGACGTCTTGAGGTGCAGCTCTCTCACCAATCCGATGCGCAAGACCCTTGACCTGATCATCAGGAATGGGGATGGTGGTCAAGATTGACTCCAATTCTTTCAGGATCTTCGGTCGCTTAGGATGCCTCACGATTGGGACATTACCCGCTTCATGATGCACTCCTGATGCGATGTAAGCCTTCGAATGCCCTCCACCTATCACTCCTTCGAGATCGGGCTTGAGTCGTTGATCTCCGACTTGGCCCATGTGGATGAAGCAGTTCGAATCGATGACCCAGGCTGTGACCATGAAGGGCGCAGTGGCATGGTGGACTTGAGGACTGTGTTTCACTTCCGCAATAGCCTTGAGCAGGATGCTCTTGGCCACCTCCATGTCTGGACAGTCAGGAGACGGTAAGGATGGCGACTTCGAATACAACCAGAGGACTGCTAAAAAGGTCATGAAGGACCACGGTCTCACTCAGAAAGATGCCCTCATCGATGAGGCGAAGCATCACGACGCTAACGAAGATAAATTCCTGAATCGAAAGGAGCTTGAGTCTGCAGCAGAAGCGATCAATGCAGGTGAGAGCAAGGCCGATGGCGGTGGCGCTACCGCAGAGGACATCGCCAAGTATGCTCCCAAGGATGACGGCGCAGAGGTCCCTTGTCCTATCTCCGGGTGCTCGGCTATGGTTCCGGGCAACGCAGGCTTCTGTCCCAGTTGCGGTGAATCCTTCAATTGAATCTTCAGATTGCATCGAATTTAGCTGCGAGAATGAAATCCGCCTCGGTCAAACCATCGATTTTGTGGGTCCAGATCAGTGCTTTCACCCGGCCCCATCCTAGCTCAAAATCAGCATGATGCCCTTCTTGCTCACATATCGCTCCAGCCATGTTCGTGAAATCAAGTGCTTGAACGAAGTCATCGAATGCCCACGATCGTTCGAGATGATGTCCTCCAATGACAGACCAATCACTGTTCAACTGAGGAAGAAACTCTCCTCGCTCTTCCTCGGTCAAAGGAGGCACTCCTCCTGCACATGCCTTGCAGCTCTTCTGTGACAATTGACTCATGGTCTTACGAATCAATGCTGGATTATCAGTCTTCAGATACGCCCATGAGTGGTGAGGTCACCACAGTTGGTTCAGTAGACCAATTGCACTTCCGAGGCAGCACTCAATTCAATGACGCCGGGTGGTCCACTCCACTTGATTTTGTCATCTGGAACAATCAATGCTCCATCTCCTTCACTATGTCCAAGCGTTGCCTTGACTGAGGCAAATGAACAATAAAGCGTGGCGTTGGAGATGATTTGTTCCATTAAATCAGAAATAAATTTTGAATCAGGCCCCATTTCTTGATTCAGTTCATCGATAAAACTAGCATCTAGTAATCTTGTTCCAGCCGCAGCGAAGAAAACACTCACATCATGCCCATCTGAAATTGCCTGACCCACACACGCTAATCCAACAATCGATTTGACCGAGTCGTTTTTTGGCTCTGATACAAACTTGAAAAAATACTTCCTGCTCATACCCCCCGGAATCCAAATCGGTATTTGATTTGATGCTTAGGCCATTGTCAGCATGATTTCTGAGACAATCGCTTGATGACTTCCTTGGCAGCAAGTTCTGCAGATATGAGTGCCCCCTCCACACTTCCATGTGCAACATGATCTCCACAGGCTACTATGGGTTCTGATGCCCCCGTCCCGGCCTGAGCCAGTCCACTTCCATGTCCGCGTTCAGGGAGGGCATGTTTCGTCTCTCGGATTTCAAGCGTCTGCCATGCTTCTGATTCAGGGAACCATTCTAGCAATTCTTTCTTTGCCTGCTGTTCAATCCCTTCAGAATCCTGTAATCCAAGAGCGTCTGCAGCATCACCAACGATTGTCACAGCGATCAAGGATTTTCCATCGGGAGCATAGGTTGGTTGAACATCAGATGGAATCGCCATATGAGCGATGAGCGAGCGACCTATCGCATAATCACCATTGAGCATCACATATCGTCCAGGGACAGGCGATACATCAGCAGCCAGATGTACTGTCCAGACACTTCGCCCCTTCCCCCCCACGTCTTGTGGGTGGGCGATGACGACTTGAGCGGCGCTGACTTCATTCCCATCGATGACCAATAGCGTATCTCGAATCGCTTCAGCCTCTGACTCAAGGAGGATATTTTCGTGCCCGACTCGTTCAGCGATCATCTCAGGATATGCCCTGATACCGCGTGCTGGGAGTACCATTGCACCGCGTGACATTGATGCGAAGATGAATCTGAACATCCTTTCACTTGTCCTCAATTCAGATTCAAGGAAGATTCCTGCGAAAAGAGGACCGAAGAAGCGTTGAATGAACCTCTCTGAAAAACCATATTCTGTGAGGAAATCAAGTGTTGATTCATCATTTCCAGTGAAGCCACGATATGGGTCTCCACGACATGTGATTGAACGCAGCTTCATGACCCGTAGAAGGTCGCCCCATCGTTCCCAAAAGAGGGCCTTCATCGATGAGAATGGCCGTCGAAATGGATCAGCATATGTTGTGATGCGTGTTCTGTTTCCAGTCTTGCAAAGAACACGAGCCCCTGATTTGAATTTCCTCGATTCCATAGCGCTGTGATTGACTAATTTCCCTGCTAACGGATACCCGGCTTGCATCACATGGAATCCGTGGTCGAGTAGAAATCCATCCACTTCATCGGTCTTCATTCGTCCTCCAACTCTGTTGGTACATTCGTGGAGGACAACATCGATACCATTCTTGGTCAAGATTTCAGCACATCTCAATCCAGATATTCCAGCACCTATGATGTGAACGTCCTGCTCCCCCACATATTCCACCCCCAAGGACCAGAAGATATCGTTCCTCGCGGTGACCATCTGACCTTTCTATTTCAGGCTTCATCCATCGTCTCTTGCCCCAAGCCCCATAGCCGTTGAGTGGTGTGTCGGGACATGGATGAGGATGGCGTGTTAGGTCGCCGTCGTTTTGACATTTCAGGTGGTATCAACCTTGGAGCGTTCATGGAATCGGGTCCTGATTCTGAACAACCTGATTCTTCTCCACCATCATCTGACCAGACAGAGGAGGAGCAGCCCGTAGATCTTGTGAGTGCTGCCGCGGCAGAGCAACAACTCAACTGGGGTCTGATGGCAGCCCTTGTGGCAGCAACCACTGCCCTTGGTATCGTCATCGGCCTCCAAGCCCCGCCAATGCTTGCAGCTCCCCTTCTCTTGCTGTTATCAGCAGGTGCCTTTGCCCTGACTGAGCGCTGGGCCCCGAATCCATCAACACGCTACCTTGGTCTTGTTTGGGCGATTATTGCCTTGAGGACGCTCGATGGCTTGATCCTTGATCTCTTGGCTTGGGGCTGGCTCGGTGAAGGTACCCAAGCCAGCATTCTTGCAATGATGTTGCTTGGAGCCCTTGCTGTAGGCAATGTCGCTTATTCACAGCGTCATGATTCTGATCTGATTGCAGCACAAGCCACGATTATCCT
>CAZMJD010000055.1:0-9282 GCA_964566385.1 uncultured Candidatus Poseidoniales archaeon
TGGGCGCGTTGAGTGGGTTTCATCTTCAGAGAGGGGACGGTGTCTGAGTGGCACCACATGCACATATTCTGCAACTCTACTAAATCCAGTCAATCACACAGTGACTGCCCACATCGAGCAGATGTCATTCTTCCCACCCTCTGAGTGGACGCTCAGCACAGACCCTGTTCTTCCTCTCGACATCGAGATTCCTGAACAGAGTTCCATTGATGTCACAATCGAGGTCGCAGTTCCTCAATCTTCGGTAGAGGGGCAAATCCTAGAATTCCAGATGGGGGCCAAGGTTGCCGGCACATCAACCAATGCCACGCTCTTCGATCTCATTGTGAATCGAGGTGCAGAGGCGGTGGGACAGATAGGTCATGAATCTGGCACTTTCCAAAATGAAGTGGTGGAACTTGGGACTCAGACTAGGATTGACCTAGTGGTTTGGAATAACGGAACGGCCATGAGTGATTTCGACATCGAGGCGACCATAGAGGAAGGGCATGAGACAAGTGGGTGGAATATTGAAGCCCGAGATATCGGCATAGTGACCATTGGCTCAGGCATGACACATAACCCATTCTTTTTGATCGACGCACCAAGTGAAGGTTATGCCGGTTCAGCAAGTCCGATTTTCGGTGCCATTGTCCGCAGTGATGATGGTACAATCCTCTCCCGCGTAGATGGATTGCAAGCCACTTTAGCAGAACACCACTCAGCACAGGTTCTTACCCCCGATGCAACAATTGTGGCCACACCTCTTCAGGAATCAGAGGTGCATGTTCTCATCGAGAACACGGGCAACATCAACACTTCTGCTCAGTTCACTTGGAGCATTCCTCAAGGATGGGGGCATGTGGAAACATTATCTGGAATAATCGACCTCCCGGAGCCATATTCTGGCGAGCAGGTTCGAATCAACCTCAACCTGTCCCCACCAATGACAGAGAACGCTCGTTCACTGAGTAGGGTCCAGTTCAATCTCATTCTCGGGAATCAGACGGTTCCTGTAGAATTCGACGTCATAGTAGGAAGTGTAGCAGGGCTGATCTGGGAGCAAGACAATGACTTGGTGTCTGAAATATCCGCACCTGTTGGACGTGCAACCACCATTTCAGCAAGTCTTACGAATATGGGTAATGATATTGACAATGCCAGTACCGCTCGTCTCTCGATCTCCCAGAACGTGCCTGTGCGATTTTTCATCGACAGGACAGAAGTTGCAGTAGAGCAATGGCAGGATCTCGAGGTCAAGGCACGTGATGGAATAGACCTCACTTTTGATGTGTGGCCATCCGCTGAACACTTGGGCATGACAATCAATATCACACTGTCAATCCAATCATGGGACAGTGAGTCTCAGCGTCAGCAAGAGAGTTCGCGGACGTGGACCATCATCCCTCAAGGAGCACCCATCATGGGTGTAACCTTCACTGGAGGAATCTACAATCTTCTCAGTCCAAGTGGGACCCGAACATACAAGGTGACCTTGGAGAACACAGGTACAGTCGACGGCATCATCAGCATTGACGCTACACTCGTTGGCAAAGCCAATGGATGGGTCGTGGAACCAAGTCAGTTGATTGTTACTGTAGAGCCAAAAAGCAGCATCGTCGTATCAATCAACGTCACGGCACCCAGCATCGAAACGAGTCTGATGGACCTCAACATCACCGTGACCCATGATGGGAGTCAATTGGAGTCGTTCTCAGTCTCGGGACTCACCGTCATCAATCCGACGACTTCAACCACCACTTCTGCATCACTGTCTCAGGCATCCCCACGTCTGGTTGACCCCATAATCCTCGCAATCATTCTAGGTGGAATAGGTATTCTCATGATAGGGGCTTTCTTCCTCATCGGTAGAAAGGGAGTTCGAACTGAACAGGATGTCGAGAAGGAAGAAGGAACGGCGAGTACACCATCACATCAGCAGCAGGCTCAACCAGGTCAATTCCAAAGTCAAACTCAGAGCATACAACCCCAACAGATGGCACAGCCTGCTCAAGGTGGGTATCCCGCACAAGGAGCATACCCCTCCCAAGGGGCATATACCACCCAAGGTGGAGATCCTACACAAGGAATACAGCCCACCCATGAGGGATACCATGCACAAAGTGCCCATCCCTCACAAAGTGGATATCCGATTCAAGGCAGCAACCCTGCACATGGAGGGTATCCTGTACAAGCGACGACGACACCTCAGGCAGCAGATCCGCAGGCAGCTGCCTTCGCAGCCTTGGGTGTAAGCACTGAGCAGACGACACAAGATGCTGCTGAGGCGACCCCCACTGCTGTCGAAGGAACGACTCAACCAACTACTGAGACAAGTATGGCAAACACAAATGCACTGGCCTCCGAACAAGCCACACAAGCCGCACCGGAGGTCAAATCCACCACTGGCGTACTGGTCGAGACAGCTAGCAATCCAGCTGAAGTCAAGTGTATCACTTGCTTGACAGCAATCACCAATCAACAGAGTTGGGTCCCATGCTCCTCGTGTGGCCAGTATCATCACTGGGCTTGCTCGCAATCCCAACCAGTATGTCGATACTGTCATCAGCCGATATCAAGCCCAGCATCCTGAGACAGTTCTGGCAATTCACCAGAGGGGTCCTTGCCAGGTTCTATCGGCCATTTCCCTGTGAAAGGTTCGGAGAGACAAGTCATGTATCCAAGACTTGCCATCTGTAGAATGGCTGCCTGTGAACGTGCTCGTACAGGAGCAACATCTTCAGCGAAGGTGGCATCAAGGTGGGAACAAATCTCCTCGAACATTCGAGAACCATTGGAGAGTTCCCATAGTAAACTGTTCAGAGCATCAAGAGGGCGGCGGATCTCAGAACTACCACCAAACACTCTGAGCATCCAACGATCGAGGCGCTTAAGCGTCTTAGGGAGGCGGAGGACGACGATTCTACCACTCACATCATCGAGATCTGGATGTGGGCCGGGCGCACCTCGATAGCCCCACCATATCGGTAGACGCACTGGAAAAGTACCAGTGAATGGTGTCTCTTCGCCACTCATCTCACCACATCCTCCAAAGTAACATCAACATGCTCACTGATCCAACACCTGCAAGGAAACGCAACAGGTCGGCGCGCTGTGTGGAGGCTCTCACATACCATGCCCCTACACCACACGCGCTGCAGATGAGCAGTAGGATGAGGGCAGCACCATCCATCAGACCACGTCTGACAAAGGCCATATGAAACGAACTGCCCCTAACTTCAGGGTCCGTGGGTTAGTTTGACTATACTTGGGCTTCGGGGGCGTTAGACCCCGGTTCAAATTTGGAGGACCCACTCAGCACCTAGGAACGACGCCGACATGTTTTCCAAGCCAACACGATAGGACTGCACATGGAGTGGGAACCATCTGAAGGGATGTCCATCCGCGACGCCATTGATGAGGGACGTGCAGAGTTCGAAGCAGATTTGGCCGAACGGTTGGAGAAAGCACGGCAGGGCGTGAAAGATGTTCTAAGCCACTACGACATTGGCGAGAGAGCAAAAGAGGCTGCCCGTCAAGGTGACGGGAAACTAGTTCTTGAGATTCCCGTCCTTGAAGAGGAGGAGCATTATCTCCTTGACGAATTCAAGACCGAGATGCTTGAAGTCCTCGGTGCAATGGATATCAAGGGTGACTGGAAGGTTCTCAAGAAACAAGAGGCACAGATATGTCCTGAATGCTATCTCCGATCCGATCCATCACGAGCAGAGGGGTGGTCGGAGGTGCGCAAGCACCGCGATGAGAACTGCACTCACAATCAGATCGCTACGGCAAAGTTCACCTTAGCTCGCCTCACATTGGAATGGTAACAACCCTCAGGGATCTTCATCCCCGGGAGAAAGGCCAATACCACCCGTCACTGCAGAATCATGGATATTGTAGGTCGTCTGTTGAACAACATTACTCTTGTTACCGTCCATCGCTTTCGACTTCATCCGTAACATGTTAGCCCGCTCATGCTGGCCAGCTGCCTCATACACGGCTGCAGCATCAGCATATCGTCCAGATTCTTCGATTGCTAGAGCTTTCTTTAGAATCTCAAGAGTAGATGGATCATGACCAAGGCGCCGTACTATCGCATCATTCTGTTCATCTGAGATTCCATACTTACGTCTCATCTCAGTCAAATGCCTGTCCTCCTTCTCAGAGATTGCACCATCCACAAGTGCACTAACCAGATGCGCCTCGTACAACTCCTCTCGTCGTTCATCAGAGAGAGAATCAGTAGGAGTTTCGTCATAGAGGTCTCCCACTGGCTGCTGAGAGTGAGCAGATTGAACACCATGCACAGCAGGAATATGAACCGAAGAAGCCACTGACTGATGGAGGGGAGGTGAAGAAGCAAGAGGAGCTGCACCCATCTGTGATACGGGAACTGGAACTACGGGAGAATTCTGATGCCCAGGTTGCATCATCATCTGAGGAGCAACATGAACTGCATGCTGCTGCATCATGGGCATCGCAACGTAAGTTGCATTCTGTCGCGCTGAGTTCATCATGAGAGAGCCAACGAGCAAGAGGCAGCAACTCCAACCGCATAATCCAGGACCAACCTCAGGGTCATCGGAAGCCGCTATAGATAGGAAGCCTAAGACAAGGCCCACAATCAAAACCACCTTGCCCTTGTCCATTTCGGCACCTCCTGTTGTTCAGGACAAGCATTGGGACGCAATTATACTACCCGGTTTCCTGACATTAGCTTTCCATAGATATCAAAGAACAAACAATGCTTTCAAAACTGCTCGCTAGATGGCAGCACCATGGAACCTGCAGAGCGTAAACTTCTCGAGATGATTCTCAACGAGGTTCGAGAGATACGTCTCCATCTGGTCCAGTCAGGCACATCGGATAACCCCGCAGCTACAGCACATATTTCAGGTGCTGAGACTCAGTTGGTCGAGACCATCAGACGCCTCTCCAGTCAAGCTCAACGGCGTGGCGAAGCCTCTGGCATGGTTAGTGAAGCCGATATTTTCGCCGCAAGCAATGCTACGGAAGACGAAACAAAGGCGATGCTAGCAAAACTGTCAGGCACAGGTCACATCATGAGCACGTCACCTGGGCAATACGTGACCCTCGATTGATCAACAAGGAGTCACCCCCCTGAGGAAGGACTCCAAGCAAGTCGCAATCCGACTGCATCCGATCTGGACTCGGGGTCCAGTGCGACTCTTGAACTTGCACGACACGACAAACTTTCACACATCCAAGCACCCCCTCGTGCTGGACGTCGACGTTCATCACCTTCTGCAGGTGAACCATCCCTTGGGCGCCCATCATGTGAGGGCAACCACACATCGGAGCACCACTCTCGCACATTGCCTAGCATATCATGGAATCCCCAAGGATTCGGTTCCTTCTGCCCTACAACACATGTTGAAACCCCCGCATTGGCAGAATACCAACTCGCTCGACCAAGGTCTCCGCCATCCTCACCGAACCACCAACTGGTGCTGGTACCTGCTCGGCAAGCAATCTCCCATTCTGCTTCAGTGGGCAATCTCCAAACACCCCCATTCATAGCAGCATTCAGAATGGCAAGTGCTCGTTCGATGTCTGAAATTGTGACCGAATCAACGGGATGTAGACCTGCCATGATTTCTGAACCCCCATGCCTACTTGGGTCAGCAAGTCCTGTCAAGGACCAGTCATGACGTGTCATGGGACGTGCCATGAGCCAAACTTCGTATTCGATATTGACACTAATCGATGGAATCTCATTGGCAGGAACACCACGGGCATCCGTCCCGATGAAGTGACTGCCAGAAGGAATTTTGATGATCTCTATACCTGGTTCCACAGTTTTCGTATGCACGGGGCTCTATACCCCCAAAGACTCACTCCGCTCACGATAGAACGCAGCATGATCGACGAGACTTGCTACAAGTGCATCGAGACGATCTGACAACTCTTCTGAGTTGAGGTTCCCATCATCATCGAAAGATTCCTTGGCATGAGGTACGGCTATCTGCTCAGGGATACAGTGACCATGAACCCAACGAACAACGATTCGAAGATGGTTCAGAGCGTTATTCGACGACCTCCCTCCAAGTGTAGAGATCAGCGCAAAGGGCTTCCCACCAACGTGGCTGCTATAGAGCCAATCAAGCTGATGCTTCAACACCGACGAATATGACCCATGATATTCAGGAGTAGAAAGGACATATGCATCACATACTGAGGCAAATTCTTGGAATTCCGTGACCAGAGGGTCGCTCCAGGAACCTTCAGCGCCCACCAAGGGGAGAGGGTTCTCAGCAAGGTCCCATATCTTGGCCTCAGCACCCTGAGCAGTAATTCGTTCGGTAACAATCTCAAGAATTCGACCATTGGTCGAGGAAAGAGGGAGGGAACCACTAATGCATAGGACTCTCAGAGGGCCGGCCATCAGCAGGTTCAGAGGGGTTATTCTCTTGAATTCACCCCTATGCGTAGAGCACTGTTCTTGACAACGCTTATCCATGCGAGGACCGCGTTGCACCCATGGCCGCCGCGTCACAGGCTGAGGATGCCGAGGCAAAAAAGCAGGTTGTGATGCTTGAGGATGCGTTCAGTGGTCAGCTATCCGACTTCACCGGTTCGACTGAAGAAGAAGGTAGAACCAGCGGACCAATACCTACGGAGACCCCTTCCTCACCAAAGCCAGAGAAGGAAGAGGTTTCCGAGGCCCCTCCAAGAGACGAGCCCCCGGGCATTGATATCCATTCATCAGACCCAGAAACCCTTGTCGAGTTGGCTGAGATTGCAGGTCGACGAGGTGATCTTGATGAAGCTGTAGCACTGCTCGACCGTGCCCTTGCCATCGATGGTGAAAATGCCATGGCATGGTACAATCGAGGGGTAGCTCAGATGATGATGGGGGATCATGAAACCGCTGTTCGAGACCTCGAAGTCTCTTTGGAACTCGATTCGGAGCATGTGCCAACCCTCGCTAACCTTGCGATTGCTGAAGAATTATCAGACGAACCTGAGCGTGCCGCAGACTATGCCCAACGAGTCATCGAAATCGACCCTGACCAGACCATGATGCTCGGCATCCTAGCCAAGGCAGGCCGAATCGGAGGTCCAACTTCGGCTCGCCAAGCCGATGTGAAACACGAGTCTACACAAGTTAGTACTACGAAACCAAACGATGGCTCCACACCACCCAAGGATAGTTCAGATGGGGAACGTGTGGAAGCGGTGAAAGACCTGAGTACAGGTAATGAAGAGGAAATCCCCCCCACCACTAGTCTTGAGGATGTCCTCGAGAAGGCGACTGAAATGGTTCAGCAGAGGAAGTTCAAGGCAGCCTATGCCACACTACTTCCACGACTACGCGATGATGCTGGAGATTCAGCCCCTGCTTGGCGTATTGCAGCGAACGCACTTGCACGGTTGGAACAGTTTTCTGCAGCCGCTAAAGCATACCGTCATGCAATTCGAGTAGAACCAAATAACGCTAGTGGGTACTACAATCTAGCCTTGGTACTTCAGAAGAGTGGGGATGATATTGCGGCTATTTCTGCCCTGAAGGATCTGGTCAAACTCGACGAATCAAACACGAAAGGGAGAGATCTTCTCATGCGACTCGCTAAAGAGTCAAAGGATGCAGAAGGCATGTTGATTGCTGGACGAGCTGTTCTGAGTACAACGCCCACTCATCCTTCTCGACTTGAGCACGTAGGCCTTCTTCTCGACATGGCAGAGGGAGAAGAGGTGGTCCTGCAGATGCACGGGGCATCATTGCCGGCCACCATCCCAGCTGGACCAACGCTGGCTGCAGAGGCTCTAACGCACCTGCATGCTGGGAATAACGTTGCAGAGGATCGTATCAGAGTCCGCGCCATGGCACTCGCTGATCAGATTAAAGAAGCCGCGACCTTGGCGCGAGGTCTGCTTGAGAAAGACAAGAAGGAACCTGAAAATTGGTTCACGATGGCTTTCGTACTCGACCGAACAGGACAGACTGAGAAAGCAAACCAATGCAGAACCAATGGAGAAAAATTGCAGCAACGCACTGAGCCCCCCGCAGATACGTCATCGCCGTCTCCCGCTACTGCACTCAGTGTTGACCCACCGCGCCCTAAAACAAGTACTGAGCGAGAGCAGCCTCGTGTCAGTACTGCAGATTTGCTGGCCGCACCCACACCAGCCCGCATACCTGAGCGAGTGGAAGAGGTGAAGAGCGATGTGGACCTCTCAGTCCTAGCAAAGGACGCCAAAGATATCGTCGATTCCTCAGAGGTCGGGCGAGCAGATTCAGCATCTGTCGCAAACTATGAGATCGAATGGTACAACCGGGGACTTGGTTTGTTCAAAGAGAAGAAGTTCAAGGAAGCACTCAGTTGCTTTGACAAGGCTCTCACCGCCTTTGTAGATGATGAACGAATTGTCTCACGTGTCCTACGCGCCCGTGGAACTGCACAATACATGCTTCAGGAATATGCTTCCTCGATTGAATCGTTCATGAACTCGATCAAGGCGAATCCGGCTGATGTCGATGGAAAGACACTATACAACATGGGAATGGCTTATGCTGAATTGGAACGTTACACGGATGCGATCAAGTCACTGGAACAAGCCATACCTCGCGGCCTGACGGGGGACGATCGAAAAAGAGCAGAAGAGAACCTTCGACGTTTCAGCCTCTTGGCCAAGCACAAGGCTGCGCGAATGAAATCAGCAGCCTAGGGAAAATCAAACGTAGGGTTCATGAGGGTTCAACAAGTGGTGATAGCATGGACTGTGCAACATCCTGTGGGCCTGAATCTGAACCTGGAGTTAGCCGGGCTGAACCTGTTGAAGTAGCTCTCACCATCACTGAAACGGCTCAAACCCAGTTAGAGGGTGTCTTTGTAGATGCTCCTGAAAATGCAGTCCTAATGGTTGCAGTTCTTTCGGGGGGATGTTCGGGATACTCGTATGATCTTCAAGTGATCGAAACCCCTGAAGGAGAATTTCAGCAGTTCGAGGTTGCAGGAATACCTGTAATCGTTCACGACGAAGATTCATCTCTTCTCAATGGAATCGAAATAGACTTCGTGAACAGTCTCATGGGAGGCGGTTTCAAGATCAACAACCCGAACGCTGGGCGCTCGTGCGGCTGCGGGATGTCCTTTGGATGAGCGACTTGAAGCCCGTCCAACTCCCAGCTTGGAAGGCAACTGGATCATCAACCAAAGAATTCCTTCAAGGGCAGATTACCAACGATGTATATCTTGCTCAAAATCAGTTCATGCTTGGATCGATATGTGATGCCAACGGCATCCTCCTCGAATGGTTCTGGTGGCACTGTACCGA
>CAZMJD010000056.1:0-9113 GCA_964566385.1 uncultured Candidatus Poseidoniales archaeon
CTCCAGGCTTCGCAGCCCTACCATCTCTTGTTTCATCAAGTGATGAAAAGAGAGTGAATGCAGAGAGCGTAGTTGAATGAACGATGGCAGGTTGAATCGACGTATCCAAGGCCTCTTGGATGATTGATGTATCGAGCCCAACCTCTTTCCAAGCTAGACGAATCAATGTCTTTTTCATGATCTTGAGCGTCATATCTCCTCTGAGTTTTGCTCTCATGCTGAGGAATAAATCAGCAGGAACACCAGCAGTATCGATGATAGCGAGTGTCCCTGGGGTCTTCAACAACTCAACAACATTCGCAACAACGTGAGTTTTCCAAGGTGCAATCTTCGCTTCCATTATGCACTCACCTCTACTGGAATTGATGGACCCATGCTTGTTTTGATGTACAATGATCGTATATTCTGAGACCCACGATCCAATTTTCCAATAACACGTGAATATATCGCCATGGCGTTCTCAGTAAGTTGATCGATGTTCAATTGCTGACTTCCAAAAGATGTATGGAAAGTCACTTTGTCCCTGCTACGCACAATCACAGTTTGTCGTAGGTTATCTGCAAGCACCGTTGGGTCGACGACAGGGGGCACTGGTCGTGGCATTTTACCACGAGGTCCGAGGACCACGCCAAGAAACCGCCCAATCGTCCCCATATGAGGTACTTCGGAAAGGAAGAATTGGTATTGATTAGCAAGTTTTCTGGCAGCTTTCTTGTCACTTCCAATATCTTCGATAGTAGTAGGATCGATAACGTCTATTTCAGCATCCTTTG
Source organism: uncultured Candidatus Poseidoniales archaeon (assembly GCA_964566385.1). Taxonomy (GTDB): domain Archaea; phylum Thermoplasmatota; class Poseidoniia; order Poseidoniales; family CAYMED01; genus CAYMED01. Next base: position 774 of record CAZMJD010000056.1, read on the forward strand.
CCTTAGATGCCATTTCTCCAGCCGCAAAGATAGCGATGCGGATGTCTTTACCTCTGCCGTGGGGAAGCCGCACTTCCTCTTGTATCCTATTTTTTGGATTCTTCAGATCAATGTCTTTGAGTGTGAACGCGTATTCTAGTGTCTGAGTAAATTTCCGTTCCGGCGCTTCGTCAAGCGCTTTTTGTATGGCTTCACGTAAGGTCTGTTCCATGATTGCTCACCTCGGCGGTTTACGAGGTCTTACCCTCTCCCGCACGGGGGCTCAGAAGTACTCGTCAAATTCACCATCATCGATGGCTTTGCATGCCTCCTTTCCCCAACGTCCTTCAACGCGAACCCGCATCGAAACACACGTACCGATTACTTCCTTTGTCTTCGCTTTCAGATCAGCACCAGTGATATCATTCGCCTTTTCCTTAGCGACTTCAATGGCGTGAGCCATCGAAAGGTCCTCCGTAGCGGTCTCAAAACTGCCATTACATTTCTGAATACCGAGCTTCTTCATGATGAGCTCAGACATCCATGGTTTCGGCATCAGTATCACGTCTCCGGAACCGGCCGACCGAGTGGTTCTATTTCAACGGCGCGGTATCCCTTCACAGGTCATCCGATCGCTCAAGGATGCGCACATGGTCTGCTCTCATTGTGAGGTCCATCGGGATGGCGGCTTCGTAAAGCACCATCGTGACCTCTTCTTTGGTCTCTGAGATCGATGTCACTCGAGCTTTCTCATTCTTGAACGCCCCCGTAGATATCTCAACGATGGTTCCAACTTCAATGTCCCGAGTTGCTGATTTTGGTTCAAGGAATGGCATAACGTCACGAAGAGGTGCTTCTGCGGCCAGAACTGCCTTTGCATTCTTCATTGGTGTCGTTGTCCCACCACTTCGCCCGATGAGATTCTCAACGTGGTGTCGTGCGCTTGCTTCGACAAATACGTACCCGCGCATTTGAGTAGGATGGAGTATACTGAATATATGGTCCATACTATCCTTGAGTGAACCAGTTCCAGAAAGTCTCGCCCTCATCTCGTCTGCCACTTTGATCTCTTGATTGATTGTGCATTTTACAATGAAGATGTATGAAGCGACATCCCCGTAGAGTTCTCGGATTAGTGGTGTGGTATTCCTATGTTGTATCTCGCCTGGATCAACCCATTCTGATTCAGTATACAGGGTTCGAGGTTCAACGTCATCCTCAAATGTAGTGAAGATGAGAAATGGAGTTGTATCGACGATTCTCCCATCGATTTCAATACCTCTTGGTTCCCCGTCCATGATGATTTCAAGATGCTCGTTAGGTATGCCTGTAGCTTCGTTAACTCGACTAAGCACCGATGCTTCATCCAGTTCATTGACTCGACCAAATACCCCATCCCATAGTGCTGGATGCTCACTTACATCCATCGAACGACGTAGGAGCAACATCTCATCTTCACGGCGGATGAAAGCGACGAAAGCTTCAGACATATGCTCCCCCTCAAGTGATGATCCATCTAAAGATGGCTGGCAAAACGTTGTCCATCATGACAAGGATTACGAAACCGATTGCACCAAGAACCATCATCCCAATCCCACATACAATGATGGTCTGCATGAATTCCTGGTCTGTCGGTTTTTTCGCCATGCGAAGAATCCGCGCAGTGTTCCCACGACTTATCTGACGCACTTGTCGTTCAATCTTATCTTGCCAGTCCTGGACCTTTTCTTCGAACGATACAGATGCGAACTCCTCGCTGTCCTTGTTCGCCATGGTCCTCTCCTGCATAGCGGCGAGCAGGGGGGTGTTCAAAACCGCTTCGCACAGTCAACTAGTCTCTCAAGCCTTCCTCAAGGACGCTGAACACAGCCTCTCCTTCAGGTAGGTTAGGGCTATCAACAAGGCGAGCAACACGTCGTCCAGCCTTACCTTTCCGAAGGTAAATGCGGAAGGTGCTAGCATGACCCACGATGTGACCACCGATTGGACGATTTGGATCCCCGAAAAAGGCATCTGGTTTGGATTGGACTTGATTTGTCACGAGTACGAGTGCATTGTTGACATCTGCAAGTTGCTTGAGATCGTGCATATGTCTGTTCAAACGTTGTTGCCGGTCTGCAAGCATACCTCGCCCTACGAATTCGGCTCGAAAGTGAGCCGTCAAGCTGTCAACAATTACCAGTTTGACTTTTCTGCTTCGTGCAATTTTCTTGACTTCACCTACGAGCAGCGTTTGATGAGCTGAATTGTAAGCCCTAGCGACATGGATGTTAGCGAGTACATCATCAGGATCTAGGCCTGCACCGAGCGACATTTGGGAGATACGTTCGGGTCTGAAGGTATCTTCTGTATCTATGTAGAATACCTCACCGTCGAGTCCTGCTTCTTCCACGCCTTTGAAAGCATTAACTGCAAGTTGATGCCCGATTTGGGTCTTCCCTGAACCGAATTCACCGTAGACTTCTACGATTGCTTGTGTTTCAAACCCTCCACCCATGAGGGCATCAATCGACTCGGTTCCACTTGTTAGTTTCAGCACTTCACTTCGGCGCTCTAAGAGTTGATTACCTGTCAGAAAACCACCGATGTTGGCTAACTTTTTCGCACCAGCAATGATCTTTGAAGCAGCAGTTTCTCCGATTTCTACGGCATCGGCAAGATCCCTAGGTGTCATTACAGCTATCGAGAGCATGTCATCATACCCTGCGTCGCGTAATTTTTCTGCGGTTGCGGGCCCGACTCCCGGCAGCTCCTCAACGGTCAATTCTTCCTCTTCATCGGCCATCAGTATCTCTTCTGGCTCGTTCGGTTCATCTGCTTTTTTCTTTGTTTTCTTTGCTGCAGTTGGCATATCCATCCTCAACCCACTTAGTGGGCTCACCTATCTTAACCTCAAGTTAAGAGTGGATGTGAAAGTGAAAGTGAATTCAAGAAGTCAATTAGAGACGAGTCGTCCGTCGATGCTAGGGTAATTCACATTCGCAGTACTCTCGACAGTGACTTCTTCATCCGGGTCGACGGATATCTCTAGTCTCCATTCTCCGAGTGGATAGTCGCATGGACACAAGTTCATTTCAATGGTCATTGATTCACCATCATCTATTGTTGCTTGTCGTTGCTCTCTTTGCCCTCCATCATCATCGTACAATGTCCATATCACATCGATTGCTTGACCAGGTGTTGGTATCTGATCGATACCACCTGCAGTTTGTACATTGCTGACTTGGGATTCGATGCCGAGGATAGTAGGTGCCACGTTCATTGATTCGTTTCCTACCATGATTCCAAAGACTCCAGGATCGCCCACGACACCCGTATCAGTCCTTGATGTGCGATGATCGACCCTGACTCGTACCTGCACACTCTTCATACGACTTTTCTCATCTTTGACTGTGAAGTTTGTCGTGAAAACCCCTTGAGTTCCAAAGGCATGAGTCACATTGCCGTTTGTCCCTTCAATGACTGCAGTTCCATCACCAAAATCGAAGATGAATTTCTCGATAGATGCATCCTTCGATGAGGATCCTGATAGATCGAACCACAATTCTCCTGCTTCATCAGTGATGACTGTCTCCCCTGCATATTCAACAACGGTGGTGGTGTTTGTCCCATCCATTCGAAGGACAATGTCGATATTTTCTCCATCATTACCATCGCCTGTACACCCCGCACAGGCTGAGGCAAGAAGCAGCACCACGCACAGTGAGATGTGGCGCCCCGTACTTCCTCTCATGAACACCGAAGGACGTAGGGTCTCAAGTATCCTCGGTTTGTTCTGACGCTATCGTTGAAATATGATTGGCATCTGGTCGGTGGCAGCGCTGTGGTGTAGTTTGGATAACACGCTGGGCTCATAACCCAGAGACCCATGGTTCAAATCCATGCGGCGCTACCATTTGGCCCCTGAGGTCGGTGATTGATTGCCATATGATCCATACAACACTCTTGGAGTCTCAAGGGATGCGAGTGACGCTGAAATACAACGGGCTTATCGTCGTCTTGCACGACAATATCATCCGGATAGAAATCCAGATGATGCTGCTGCTGAAGCTCGCTTCAAGGCGATACAGGATTCATATGATGCGATTGGGACAAAAGAATCACGACAATCTTTCGAGGATCAACGTCGAGCAGCTTCATTTTTCGGTGGACATTCCGGGGGGCCCTCCCCTTCGTTCTCTGCAGAAGAATTCGATCTGAGTGACCTCATCAACCAATTCATGCACACTGGCCGTCAACCTCCCTCTCGACAACCTTCTGCCCGGTCTTCAGATGTGCATCAACGCATCGAACTTTCTCTTGACCAAGCAATGAAGGGAATGAAGATCAGGTTGAAGTTCACAGCACGAGAAGTCTGCTCAACGTGTTCAGGACAAGGCCTTGCTTCCAATGGTTTTCCTTGTAGCCCTTGTAATGGAACAGGTCAGAGAAACACGTCCCGTTCTGTTGAGGCATCCATTCCACCTGGTGTTTCCCATGGCAAGACCTTGCGCGTGAAAGGTCAAGGAAATCGTGGTGTTGATGGCTCAGGGGACCTTTTGATCGAAGTCGGCATCGATCCAGGTGAGGGTCGCCGGTGGGAAGGCGGTCGTCTGATCCAAGAAGTACCTGTTCCAGTGAGCATTCTCATGGGTGGTGGAACAATTGATTTGATGACACCTAAGGGTGACAAAGTCAGTGTTCGTCTTGCTGAAGGCTCAAGGCCAGGTGACCGTCGTCGCCTGCCTGGACAAGGTCCTAGTGGAGCCGACCTTGACATCGAGCTTGTTGTCATCTGGCCTGAAGAAATCACAGAAGATCAGCGCGCAGCGCTCAATGATCTTGGTTCTTCAGGTCTATGAGTCTGAACGCCCAGTTGGTACGTGCTCGAATTTACCATCTGAGCGCTGTTTCCACGCGTCGGCCTGCCCGGGAACACTGTACCACAAGACCCCATCATCGTCACGATCATAGCCACCACCTGGTGGTAATTTCTCCCACTCCGTCGGCAACTTAGTTGCGACTTCAGCGGACTTGCCTATGATTCCCAGCGCTTCGGACACCTCGATGGGTTCAACTGGCTTTTCGGCCACAGTAGAGAGTTGTTGATTCTGCATGGGTGGTCCTGAGAATGGCTGATTCTGTACGGGTGGTCCTGAGAATGCTCCACTCTCCTCGGATATTTCCGGCCCTGCTTCAAAACCTACTTCAGATGAATCGATGGATTCTACCGTGGGGTCGTTCACATCCTCATTCTTCTCCGGTAGGCGAGAGATAAGACCGGAACCGATGAGTCCAAGGATAGTGAGGACTGCGAGGATTGCAACAGCAACGACAATCATCACGAGTCGACCGTCGATGGCAGATTCATCTCCAGCCACTGATGCAGCGGCTTTCGAGGCCTCAGTCGCGTTACCCGTTCCACTCGTATTCGTTCCACTCTCGCCACGATCAGTAATTGTGAGATTCGTTTCAAAGCCTCCAGGTGGTACCTCCCATTCTGGAAGATCGAGATGCGTCTGAATCATATTTTCTTCATATGTGGCTGTAGCCACTATTCTAAGTCCTGTGTACGGTACTGTGATTTCAATTTCAGTATTGAGTTCCCCCCCCATCCATGGATCAAGGTGAGATTGCCCACCTTGATCATTGAGTGTCAATGCGCATGTAGGGGTACAGGTCACATTCAAGACCACCCGGACAGTTCCATCATCTATGGTATCCGTCGCTGAACGAGTCAGATCGATGGTCATCACCGCAGTCCTGTTCAGGGTGATTATTCCTAATTCCCCTGCGTCTGTATTTCCAGCAGAATCACTGATTGATACAATGAGTGAATAGTTTCCATCAGTTAATTGTGCGAGATTCATATCTAGAATTTCCTCACCACTGCCAGCTGCATTGATACTGCTATTCAAAACACTGTTTCCGTCAATATCAATCAGATTGATACGAATCCACACCTGCTCATTCTGCTCAGCGCTCCATGCCAGTTGAACAGAGAGAATCTCTTCCCATACGTTTCTGTCATTCATTCCAGTAGAGATGATCACGGGATCAACCCCGTCTCGAACTTCTACGACAGTAGGTGGAACCGCTGGATAGTGGGACCCCCCACTTGTGGCATCTTTGGCTGTAATGAGGACATTCCAATCACCTAGTGATGAGCGATTTGGATGGAACGTCGTTTGATGCATGCCACTTCCAAGCCCCACAAGTTCGGATGTCCAGATATCTCCATTTCTTGAGAGATAGAGCGTGAATGTGAAATCGTCACGGCCCGAGACATCATTCACCGTGATCTCGATGGGCGTATCATGAGCAAAGCCTTCCTCAAGGGCCCGACCTGTGAGTGAAACCGTGGCGATGTTTGGTTTAGCAGGCCCCAGTTCGAGATCGATATGATCGGCATCATAGAATGAGTTCCCTAGAGGGTCGGTCAATCGTAGTGCCACGCGTGGGCTATGCGATTCATTCAGAGCATATTCGTTCGGCATGGTCAACAGGCCAACATAGGCAGACTCTGTAGCATTCCATGTCAACAGGTCGGGGGTGGTTCCAGGTGGTTCAGTGATGTGATCCAATTCATTGGGAAAGACCCATGCTTCAGCGATCAGGTCGGGCTCATCGCGAATCACCTTCACACTCAGAGTGATGTCATCATTGACTTCGAATGGTTGGAATGATGCACGCGAAGCGCTCAGAGTCGATGTCGTGACTTCAGGTGCGACATCATCTATCCAGATGGGATTGAGTGTTCCTGCGCTGATTCCACCAGTACCCCGCAAGCGTTGACCTTTGATCACAGCGATATGCTCAGGGATACAATCAGTGGTGGCCGATGCCATTGTTCCGCATAGGTCGAGGACACGTGTGTTGATTATGCTAGAAAGGTCGCTCAATCCCCCGAGATCTAGAACGATATCGTAAGTCAATCTCAGGTGGGTGACCTTTGCAGGTGTGTTTTGTAGACCATGGGTCCAGTTCACCCACAGCGCAGACCATTCTATGCCCTCAGGGTCTACGTGACTAACCGAAGATGAATTTCTTTCCATCACTGAAGCAATCTGATTTGCGTCAAGGTGGAAGTCAGTACCATGCGGCCCTCGATCGATTCTTGCAGTGCTGAATTGAATCGAACCGTTTGGTCCTGTCACAACCACATCACACCACGTTGCATCCCGTAACTCATCGACACTCCAAACAAGCCCGCTTCCAACCGGCACAGCCCCGCTGGGGAAGAGCAACGAGAAGCTTCCAACATCACTCACAGAAGCATTGTCTTGTACAGTGAGCAATGGCTTGAGACCAGTGCCATCATCGGCATTGTCGAGAGTGAATAACATCACATCATTCCAATCAGATTCCAGCAGCAATCTGTCGACAGGATTACGTTCATTCCAGTCGAGATGATATCCCCACAGGGTAGGTGTGGTCCATCCATCGTGAGAGATGAGTATGAATTTGATCTCAAGGTGAGCCGCACGCGGCATGAGGCCTGTGTTAAGGTTGATTTCTGACCACGGTTGCCATGTGATGTTATCGAGACTGGATCTCACAAAGACATCAATGTCCGTATGTTGAGGCGTGCTCGAATTAATCTGTAGATACAGGTCATCCACGACTCGTCCATTGGCTAGTGTGATGTTTGCGAGCGTCAGATTCCCTGTCCAAGGGTACATTGGTGGTATTGGGTAACCTGTGAAAGTGGTGCTGGAGTATTGCCCATTCCCTCCAGCACTTCCTGGCTCTCCCGTGCCGATCAGTGAATAGGCATGCGCTCCAGCTTGCCCTGCCATCCCTGCTGATTCATCGATAAGTCCGGTGGAGTGAAAATTCGCAGCGGTGGTGTTGATCGAGATCGACCCTCCACCTCCTCCTCCACCGCCATTTCCTCCAACACAGCAGCCAATGTAATTCATCGACCGATAGGGTAGTGTTCCATCTCCTCCATCACCGCCCCGTGCGAGGATACTTCCAGTCACTTCGATGCGATTAGCCTGCAAGGAGATGAGACCTCCACCTCCGCCTCCGGCACCATTGCGCCCGGCCCGACTCCCTGTTGATGGACGAGCAGGATCTTCTCCGTCGGTTCCAGAAGCGGTCATCGTTCCATTGACGATGATTGTGCCCGCCCAGATTCTGATCTGACCACCTCCAAGCCCACCATTGGAGAAGATCGTACCATTCTCATACACATCTCCACCTTTTCCTGCGTCAAGGTATTGATTTCCGTGGGCTAAAGCCCCATTGACAGCATTTGTCTTTGGGTTGCTTTGACCTCCCCCCCCTCCATCTCCTATGTATGACCCACCACCCCCGCCGGCACGCCCAGCATCAGAGAACGATGTATCGTTGTTAACTCCATCACCCCCTCTTGCA
>CAZMJD010000057.1:0-8972 GCA_964566385.1 uncultured Candidatus Poseidoniales archaeon
AAATGCAAATAATATCGAGTTCCAAGCACATATTCCTGAATGGTGAATTCGTCATCTAGATTCACATTCCTTCTGAAATCACGATAATCACGAGCAATGAAGTAACCTCGGCCACCTCTGGCCCCAGCATATTTGACAATGACTGGGCCATCGATATCCCGTGGGTCTCGGACGATTTTCGGCATCTTGCAACCTCCTGCTTCAAGCCACTGGCGCTGAAGGTCACGGCTTGATTCCCAACGCAGGATATGGCGATTACCATAGGTCGGGACCTCTAAGCGAGCGAAGCGCTCGGCTCCGAGATACTCAACTAACGACCCATGAGGTATGATGATGGTATTCCGCTTCTGTAGTTCGTCAGCTCGGTTGTTGAGTTCTTTGTAATCATCCAGAATCATCCATTCATCAGGTTCTGCCATTGGAAAGGCTCGGTACATTCTCCGGCGCTCCTCACCAACAGCGATACCGAGAGTTCTGAATCCTTCAGTGCGGGCACCGTGAAGAAGCTGGAGAGACGAATGAGAAGCAACGACTCCGATGGTGATCTTATCGAGATCATAGGAGTCAAGGAGGGCATCCACGTCTACAACTGATGCTCCCATACCTGCGGGAGAGATGTACATTCTATGACGGTTGCGATGAGGTAGGACCCACGCAAGCATCATCCGTGATGGCATATGTGGGGCATCATGACCGATTCGCTCGGCAAGGGTCCACTCACCTACGAGCGCTACTTGAGAATCACCGAGATGCTCGAACTCCAACTAGGGAACAAAGAAACCTCGGCTGAAGGAGATGAATTGCATTTCATCATCGTCCATCAAATCTTCGAATTGTGGTTCCGGTTGCTCAGGAGTGAATTATCATGGATCAGAGACGCATTTGACACAGAACACGTCGAAGAACAAACTGTTGCTGCTGCAGTGCGAGGAGCTGAGCGCTGCATCCACATCCTACATGTCATGCGAGAACAATGGAGTGTAGTGGGTACTTTGGAGCCCCAGGGATTCTTGCGATTTCGACATGAGTTAGGTTCCGCATCAGGTTTCGAATCATGGCAGATGAGAGTGTTTGAGTTGATCATCGGATATCGGCAAGAAGAGCGCCCTGATGGAAGTCGCCCACTCGACCATCTGCAAAAGGTGGCCACGCGAAGTTCAGGAGATTCTGTGGCTTGGGAACATATCGAGAAGGAACTCACTCGACCGAGCATAGCGGACGTTTTGGCACGTTGGCTGCATCGCACACCAATCCACGGTTCGACTCCGAAAGACCCTGATGACAAGGAAGTGGTGGCTGATTTCCTAGAGGAGGTGATAGCTTCTATCACGCGCCAATCAGAACTCGGTTTCGCTGTCTCGAAAGGTGGTTCATCTGTAGACGATGAGGTCCTAAAGGCAAGGCATGAAGCAACTCTTGCCTCGGCCACGTCATTCTTTGCACCAGATGGGGTGCCTGATCGAGCACGATTGGGGCTATACTTCATCGAGACCTTTCGAGATGCACCCTTGCTGACTTGGCCACAACGCCTGATCGACGCACTCGTACGACTCGAAGAGGGTGTGATTCTATGGCGCACCCACCACGCTAGGGCTGTTGAACGGATCATTGGCAGGCGTCCGGGTACTGGTGGATCATCCGGAGTCGATTACCTGGACAAGACGACAAAGATGCGGGCATTCACAGATCTGTGGACTGTACGCAGTCTGCTTGCACCATCAAATCTCTTCGAGACCGAAGCGGACCAGACGTATGGATTCGCTATCGATGGTTAAAATCACTGAGCGAAACGTTTCGAGATCTCTACGAGATCCATCCTGCGAATTCTCCACATCCCAAAGGGTGTGAGCGATATGGACATCAGAACGACAGTACCTCCAATGATGAGAATAGGAAGGATGGAGACTTGGATTGTGAAGTAAAATGCCCACTGTACTTGCGAACTAATCAGCATCTGAGTTCCGAACACTGCAAAGAGGCACGCAAGGATACCACCTATCACCCCGATTGCTAGATGCTCGCCGAAGATCATCAATCCCAACCGTTTGATGGGTGCACCAAGAACTCGCAAGGTCGCCAGTTCAGAGTCCCGCTCAGCCAAATTCATCACTAGGGTGTTGAACAGGACACCGATTGCCATCAAGACCCCAAGTCCGATGATTGCAATGAGGAACTGATTCTGCTGCTCTAACAGCTGATCAAGGGATTTCCTCTGATCCTCCATCAGAGTGATTCCCTCTGAGATTGCTCCTATATCTGTGTCAATCTCAACGCCTTCAGGTAGGTCAATTAGAACAGAAGTAGCATTCAGGCCAACAGATTCTGCAAGATCAGAGCGGTGAAAGTAAACAGTACGAAACAACTCTCCCTTCGTTATTCCAACGATTTCAACCTGTTCTGTCATCGTACCGAATGCGATGGTCGGCTGATCGCCAACCTTCCATTCAAGGAATTGACTCGTGCCCTCGTCAATCAGGACTTCAGTGATCGATGAATCTGCCACCGGGAACGAACCATCCTTGAGTTTGAGATGGATCATACCATCCTGTGAATCAATTCCAGAGAATTGGTCAAGGCCAATGGCCAAGAGTTGGCGAGAATCATCCAAACCCGGACTTGCTGGATATTCTAACAACAGCTCATGAGAGGCGCCCTTTTCCTCTACCCACTGAATGATCGGGCCCTCACCATCGGTAGGTGCATACGCCTTGGCATCCCAATTCTCTCCTTCGTTCCCGAAGGTCTCTTCCATAGAACCCATCATTAAGAGCATCGAGCCAAAAATGAGCATAGAGATTCCAACTGCAAAGAATGTGAATGCCAATCGAACCGGTTTTCGGATGCTCGACCGGATAGTCAGCCCAGCAGTCGCTGGCAACTTAGCGGTCCATCTCTGAATCCTACGAGATGACAAACGGACTTCATGCTGACCTCGAAGAACCTCAAGTGGCTGAAGATGGGCAGCCTGCCAAGCTGGGCGAATCCCCGAGAGCAGAACAATGACCATGACAATCATGACGTTCTGTACGATAAGCGAAGAGGGCAACTTGTAGCCAATGATTGGAATGCCCATGAAGTATTCGTAAAAATTAATCATCCCAGGGGCACCAACCCATACCCCTAGTGCTGTACCAATGGCCGCACCAACAGAACCGATCACCATTGGTGCGAGGATGTAGCCTGGCATGATCGAGCGTCGGGAGACACCTAAGGTTCGCAGGACTGCAATCTCCTTTGCTTGAGATTGGATCAACCTCTGCAGACTCAGGAAGATTGTGATTCCTGCAACAACTGCAATCATGCCCGCAACGTAAGGATACACCTCATTAGCGCCCTTGGCATCAGCTCGGAGCAGTTCGACAAACTCCATCCCTGCTTGGTCATAGACAACGATAGGATTGTCAGAGTCTTGACTCACAATCTCTGAGATCATGCCTTTCACCTCATTCAACTTCACCCCCTCATTCACTACAGCAGTCGAATGAAGATCATACGAAGGTGTTCCTTGGATGTCAATCAACAAAATGTTGGATGTACCAGAGGTTCGGTTCGCCAACGATTCTAATCCACTTGCAGACAGATATCCAGTAGCGAAGGTTCCCTTAGCAGCAGGAGTGATTTGTCCCTTCTCTGCAAAATAGAGGTGATCGGCGTACATACCTGTACCCACGACTGTGAAATTCATTCTTCCAGCACCCGCTGAGATTGAGATGTTATCTCCGACATCGATGTCCATGGCCGAAGCAGCATGTAAATCGAGAACAATCTCATCGGCAGCAGTAGCCAGTCGCCCCTTACAGCAATCATCTTGAGGGATCCAGACCCTGTTCACATCACCTTCATCGATGCCATACCAGATTGCTCGCACCATCTGTTCAGACCCATTGTCAAGTCGGTCGAACATCAAGCCATCCTGAGTGAGCCTCGGTTCACAGAATCCCAACTCAAGAGAAGTATGCGACCAATCCTCGTCGATCGATCGGCACAGGTCATCCGGAGTCGACCCATTCCAGATTCCTCCAGGATACTCCACCACGATATCTGCAAGATTGATGCGGCCTTCCTCATCGGCGAAGATGTCGTCATACATTGTCACCGCAGCATTACCATACGCGCCGAAGGAGATGCCTGCGAAAACCCCGAGAACAATCATGAAAACGACTGCCGAAAGGCGCAATTTGGTACGCCACAGGCTCCTTAGCAGCCTTTTTGTCAGAAGCATCGACACTGAATCACCTACGATTCCTTGAGGTCATCCGAGGCGATTTTGCCACTGTCCAATCGAATGACCCGAGTCGCATATTTCGAAAGTGACTCATCATGAGTGACCATCACGGTAGTGATATTCTCGGCCTCGCACGCTTTGACGAGTACCTCCATCACCATGCCAGAGGTCGCTGTGTCAAGATTTCCTGTGAGTTCATCACCGAGCAACAGCCTCGGTTTCTTGGCGAGGCTTCGGGCGATCGCCACTCGCTGCTGCTGACCACCGCTGATCTCAGCAGGGAAACGGTCGGCCTCACCCTCAAGTCCGACAAGACCCAGAAGCTCGCGTGCTCTGTTCTCGTCACGTCCCCCAGACAACTCTTGAATCAAGAGCACATTCTCAAGTACGGTCAGATCGTGAAGGAGATTGAAGAATTGGAACACGTATCCGATGTTCTCTCGCCGGAATGTAGTCATCTCCTCTGCATTCTCCGATGGGACTTCCTCTCCATCAAAGAAATATGACCCCGAGGTCGGCTGATCGAGTGCAGCAATGCAATTCAGCAAGGTTGTCTTGCCCGACCCGGATGGGCCTAGCAGAAGGATTCGTTCACCCGCTTTAATCTCCAGATTCACGCCATCTAACGCTTTGACTGTCTCCGAGGTCATCTCGTAGTATCGCTCCATCTCGGATATTTTCACCAGTGTCATACAAACCACTTCCCTGCAAATCATTGCTTGGTCGCTATTGAGAAGATTCCGCCCACCTTCGCATCAGTAGCAATATGAGCACTGGATGATTCAGTATCAAGGTTGCCTCAAACATCTCTTCGTCACATCTCTGAAATGACACAGCAAGCGTCGCGTTCATATCCGGCGTCGTAAGTCGATGACTGTGGGCGTTCTCTCTCGTCAGACAGGTTATGCCTCTCTTGGCATCTTACCCATCGAGTCAACGGGATATGAAGTGGCGATGAGCATCGACCTGAGGGCCATTGTTCGAATCCATGATAGAAGACCACGTGAAAGGCCCGAGGACCCCGATGGAATCCTCAAGGCGGTGAAGGATGTCTGGAAGAATCAGGAATATGACATCCCAAGCGACAAATTCTGGTGGACCGTGGATAGCGAAATTCCAGAGGCAGAGGGTTTAGGATCATCTAGTGCCATCGCTGCAGCAGCATTTTCCTGCCTCAATGATTGGAGCGAGGCAGGACTAGACGCTGCCCAATTGGTTGACCTTACGGTTGCAGCTCATGCATTATCTGAACTCGATCCTTGGGGCGGCCCAGCTGCTGCGTGGGCAGCACTTGAGCCTGGATGGCACGTCTGTGTAGGTGGACACAGTGCTGCAGAGGGGCGGGTTCTCATAGGAGAGAGAGGGGGAGCTGACGAGTTCCGCTTTTTCATTGTCTCCAGAGGACCAAGAAAAATCGATTATGACAGACAATCTGTAGTTACAGAAGGGGACAAATATGCTGCTGCATTCGCAGAAATCGAACAATCCAGTCCCTTCAAGGCTCTGATGCTCTCAGGAAGAGTCACCTCAACAGCACTGAGCGACCATACTGGTCGCCAAATTGCAAATGACGCTATCATCAAAGGAGCACGATTTGCCGGACTATCAGGCCATGGCCCCGCAATCTGCGTCCTCTTGTCGGAAAATCACGATCCAGCGATGCTCATTGGAGCATGGGAAGGCCGAGGGTACGAGGTCATAGAGTGCGGACCTAGATGATCAGTTGTTCCGATCACGCATGGTCGCAAGGCGGCCCGGAACATCGAGGGCAAAGACGCCTCCAATGACTAAGAAGACCATCACAGTACCAAGAGCAACACCATAGACGCTACCCAATTCAACACTCTCACGAAGCCGCTCACCAGCATCGTCTGAGAATAGTGAGACAATGGCAGGAATGATCTCATTCATCGTTAACGCAAACCAAGCGAATGTTGCTGCAATCACTGGATTGAGAATCAAGCTGCGCCGATATTTCGAGACAACTCGCTTGATGTTCATGACATAGACCTCATTGGTGCGTATGCTGGTATCGAGCATGCTGAATCTCAGGACACCATTCGATAACTCGAAGAAGAGAACCAAGGAAACAGCATATCCAATCACCAGCATCTCTTTGACACGCTCGGACTGAAAGATGTCCTCGTCACTGAGAACTGCCAGAGTGATGTCCGAGGAAGTGAAACGAAGAGAGGCGAAGATGAACAATGCGTATGAGGCCAAGAGGTATTGTGGAGCCCGGCGCATGATGCCGATACCGCCGATCAGAATCGCTCCAAAGATCACCAAGGTATGCAGAAGAGTCGCAAGACCACTTGAGGGAGCTAATGTTCGCCACACTGTCCCATCCGGGGGGTTGACAATGTACGTCAGGATGCCAAGACCACCCAGCACGATGTAGGACAACAACTGCAGGTTTCGGACCATCCCATCGGGTTTCAGATACTTCTGCCGATGAACGACAGGACCACCGAGCAGGCTCTCAATAAAGCCAGGGATGTGAACTTCTGGAATCGCGTCCTCTGGAATCACGCTGTCAGATTTCAAACTCCCTGCTGCTTTCTTCCGGCTTGGCGCAGATGAGCGTACTTCCTTACGATAGATGTCTACTTCAGGAGGTCCAGGGGGAGGGGCAGCAGCCATCAGAATCCCCTCGCTCCTGCAAGAGCAGTCGACAGAAGCATGTCTGCCTCCCAGTCACAAACATGAACACCAAGACCACGCAACTCACTGATCAAGACATTGCGCTCGGTCTTAAGGACCTCAAAACCTACCTTATCAATTCGCTTAGCGTCGAATTCAAAATCAGCGGAAGATGGAGCTAAAACTGTGACGTCGAAATTCCTAGCTCGGAAATCTCGAAGGGAATCAACGATGGTAGGGTCATCCTCCAAACAAGATAGGACGATGATCGGTGAGCCTCTGTTGATATGAGGAAGAAGGCGATTTGTGACCACGCGCAGAGGCGTCTCACCACGAGCCTGAGCACCTGCAAGTTTGGTCAGTAAGGAGTAAAGTTGCTTCTTGCCAGTATCTCGGTCCACTGAGACGACTTCATCGCCATAGATGACAAGACCGACGCTGTCGCGGCGGTTGAGGAAGTAACGTGCAAGACTCGCAGCGGCCCGAGTCGAGCTCACGAGTGAATTCCTTGCTACCGGACCTGTCTCAGAGACTGCCCGAGCGTCGATGATGAGGATAATGTCCGATACTGCATCTCTTTCACGCTCGTTCACCATGAGTTTGCCCGTTCGGGCATAAGCGCTCCAATTGATCTGCTTGAACGTATCACCCTCGATGTACTCTCTGAGGCTGAAGAACTCTGTTCCTGGTCCTGGGTTGCGAATCTGCACAGCGCCTGTGAAAATCTTCGGGACCTTGCTCTTCACAAAGGTGTCTTTGAGGTCCTCCATCTTTGGGAATATCAGGAAATCATCGTAAACGTGGAGCTCCTTCTCTTTGTGAAATAGGCCGAACGTATCTTGGATTCTTACACACACAGGACCAATGCTGTAGAAGCCTCGCAGCGGACACTCAAGCGTGTACTCAATCGTCGTCTCGCGGCGAGGTCCCAGATCCATCAAAACATAATTGGAACCCTTCTTCATCCTCATGACTTCGGGAACCTTGTCACGGACCTCAACTGTCTTTGGGAAGCGACTCTTGTTCTGGACACGTAGTTCAACATCGATCTCACCATCCTCGAAGATTCGCTGAGCAGAGAGACGGCGCATAGCGCTGAGTCCTCGCAAGGCTTGACCTGCCTCATCGGATTCTATGTCCTCCAACCTTTGACCTGCTGCTGCAACATCAGCATGTGAGGAGCGCCAAGCGGCATAGGTCAGGAACGAGAAGAGAACGACTGCAACGGTGACGAGTTGTTGGTTACGCAGAGTCAAACCGAGCAGATACATGCCAGTCGCAAGGCTTGCGAATAACGCTGACTTGCGACTCCACACGTGACCACACCTCGCGATAAGTGCCTCGCATCATGCGGTCGGAACCGGCACTTCGCGAAGGATTGCTGTGATGACTTCATCGGCTTCAAGGCCCTTGATCTGATGTTCTGGTTTGAGAATCAATCGATGTGATACTGCTAAGGCTGCGATTCCCTTTACATCGTCGGGCGTTACGAAATCTCGGCCATTGATGGCGGCCAAGGCACGAGAACACTTCAGTAGAGCTTGGCTTCCACGAGGACTTGAACCCACCAGAACACGTGGGTCCTCACGCGTCCTTGCGACAATCTCGACGATGTACTGTCGAAGACCTGGGTCGATGTACACATCCTCAGTTGCCTGCTGCATAGCAATCACCTTCTGAGGATCGGTGATGACCTCAACATCAACAGCATCCTTCTTCCTGGTGATTCTACGAGCGAGAATCTCATCTTCATCGGACCTGTCGGGGTATCCAACGCTCATCTTCATCATGAAACGATCGAGTTGAGCCTCTGGAAGGGGATAGGTTCCTTCTTGCTCGACTGGGTTTTGAGTCGCCATGGTCAGGAAAGGAGCTGGCAACTTGTGAGTCACTGTACCAATGGTCACCTGTTTCTCTTGCATCGCCTCAAGCAGAGCTGCTTGAGTCTTCGGCGGTGCACGGTTGATCTCATCAGAGAGCAGAAGGTTACAGAACAGTGGCCCGGGCTTGAATGTGAACTCTCCCTTCTTGGCATCATAGATGTTTGTTCCCGTGATATCTGCAGGTAGCAGGTCGGGAGTGAACTGCACTCGCTTGAAGACAC
>CAZMJD010000058.1:0-8476 GCA_964566385.1 uncultured Candidatus Poseidoniales archaeon
GATTGGGTTGACATTGTCGATCTGGATGGAGGTGATACAGTTCTTGTTGGAACGTTCACTGGGACCATCTCTCTACCTCCCAATTCAGGAGGACAAACTTCTGCCCAGTGGACAGACATCATCATCGCTCGGTTGAGTAGCTCGGGTATTGTATGGGCGAGGACCATCGGAGGTACTGATTCCGACTACGTGTATGATGTGGATGCGAACAGTACGAACCTCGTGCTCGCTACCGAGCTCCATGGTTCTGTCTCTCTACCGGGTCTTGGACTACAGAATCTGCAGCACCCCACGGGGGTCATCTTGTCCTATGACCTCAATGGTAATGCTCAGGATTGCGCGGTCATGCCACATGCGAACGCAACAAGTAATTCAGAGACAAGAATCACGGGTGTTCGAATCCATCCTACATTCAATTCGGTCATCGTCATGGGTGAATATTCCGAAGTGCAGGCAGACCTGGGTACCGGTGATCTACCTGTGACAGGTAATGGGAACACGCATGGCTTCGTTGCGCTGACGTCTCGCGGTCTTGATTGGGTCTGGGGCTTTGCTTTCGAAGGAACAGATGTGCGAATGAAGGACATCGATGTACCTGATTCAACGAAGATTGCAGTTGGAGGGACATTCAATGCTCTGAATCCTATTCGCTATCAAGGCGATGCTCAGAATGGGCGAGGAGGTCAAGATGGATTTGCAGCCATGCTCACCACCATCGGAGGAATCGACCTCTTGCGTACACACAAAGGAGATGGCACCGATTCAGTGGATGCAGTGCTCATTGATTCCTATGGTCGTCTCGTCGCTGCTGGTCAGCATTGTATCGGAGCTACTGGGCCATGCTCGGTCAAATTATGGGAGGATTCGTACTTAGGTTCCATGGGGAATGATTCCTTGCATCTCGCTGTATGGAACCCCGGTGGCACCCCGGACCTTGTCACCCTACTCCATCAGCCTGAATCCTCACCAGAAGGCCAGGATATCGTGAGCGTCACGAAAGCTGGCCAGCAACATATCGTTTGGTCGATGAACAGTCAAGGTACGATCAATCTTGTTCCCTATGATCAAGAATCGATCGAATTGTTCGGTACGTCCTCCTCCTCTGATGCACTTCTCATTGCTCTTGATTCAGATGATCACGCTTACGTCTGGTCGAATCGTAGCAGCGGTGGTCCCGAAGAAATCTACGATGTCGAGGTTGGTGTGAATAACACATTGCATCTTGGCATCTCAGCTCTTGCCCCCCTAGTCTTTGGAACTGAGAGTATTAATCCAGATGTCCATGATGCTGTGGTTGCCATTCGCACCATGACTGATTGGGATCTCGATGGGGTTCATGATGCCAGCGACTCGTGTGTGACCTCTGGGACGATGTTCTCTTCGAATACCTCGACAGATCATGATGGTGATGGTTGTCATGATTCTACAGAGGATACCGATGATGATGATGATGGCCGCATGGATCTTGCGGCTGGAGGTTCAGATATCTGCCCAACCGGCCTTGTTGGCTGGAACAGTTCCAATCCATCAGTGGACCGTGATGCAGATGGATGTCACGATATGAATGAGGATCCAGATGACGATAATGATGGCGTCAATGATACATCAGACAGCTGTATGTGGGGAGAGATGGGTTGGTTGTCAAATCCAACTACGGACAATGATGGAGATGGTTGCCGTGATGACTCGGCAGAGGATCTGGATGATGATAACGACGGCGTGCTTGATTGCGGTATTGATGGCAATTGTTCTACAATTCTCGATAATGACCGCTGCAGCACCGGGTTGTCAAACTGGACGTCTTCCCCAAGCAATGATGTCGACGCAGACGGTTGTAAGGACGATGATGTCGAGGACTATGATGACGATAATGATGGGTTGGCCGATGCGAATGATGAATGTGACAGAGATTCCGGTGCACCTTCCTCTGCACAGGCATGGTTCACGAATGTGAGCGATGATTGGGACCGAGATGGTTGCAGAGACAGCGATGAGGATGATGATGATGACGGCGATGGCGTGGATGACGATGACGATGTCTGTGATCCCGAGTCAGGCTTTCCAGAATCTGAGAAAAATTGGGTTCAAAGTGAGGGGAACGATTACGATTGGGATGGTTGCAAAGACAATGAGGATGATGATGATGACAACGACAATGTTCCTGATAGTTCTGAGGATCTGAACGACCAAGATTGTTCACGCGGTCATAGTAATTGGACGTCGCGTTCCTCGAATGATTACGATTCCGACGGTTGCCATGACTCCAAAGAAGACATGGATGATGATAACGATGGAGTCGCAGATGCTGATGATGACTGCCCTACAGGTGCTCTTTCATGGCCGAGCAATGGTGGTGATGTCGATGGTGATGGTTGTCTTGATGGTGTTGAGGATGATGACCTTGACAACGATCTGATCCCTGATAACATCGATGAGTGTGAGAATACCACAGCGGATATGACACCGAACGAGGTTGGTTGTGCCCTTGAACAACTTGATGGTGATAACGATGGAGTCACCGATGACCGTGATGTCTGTCCGAACACATTCTTTGGCTCGATCGTCGATACATCCGACGGTTGTTCATCTGCGGATCTTGATGCCGATGGAGATGATGTCCGCGATGACCTTGAACCTGAAGAATGTCTGAACACTGAGTACCGTTTCATCAAAGAAGATTCAGTCGACAGTCGTGGTTGTCCTAGCGACGATGACGGGGATGGTGTACCGAATCTCGATGATACCTGTGCGAACACTCCATCCGGAGTGAATATCACAGAGGACGGTTGTGTCGAAGTGATCTCCAACACGGACGTGCAGGGTGAATCTTCCTCCTCGGATGAAGAATCACTGACAATCGTCTTCCTTGCAGGCGGTCTGGTTCTCTTCCTAGCCTTCGCAGTGGTTATTTACGTTCTTGTTCTGCGTGGGGAGGATGATTTTGAGGACCTTGAATTCGACGATGAACCAGAGGAGACATCCTTCTCACATCCTGCACCTGACCACCACACTCCCGGACCACATGGAGGCAGCCCGGTGGTCGGTCCGCAAGGGGGACAGCAACCCATGGCGGCACCATTCGGAGGTCAAGGGCAGATGATGGCAGCCCCTCACTCTTCACCTTCACCCATGCCCACCTTCGGTGGTGGTCCACCTCCATCGGCTAATGGAGTGCGTCAACCGGATGGCTACGAGTACGTTGAGTGGCCTGATAACAGTGGGACTTGGTACCTGCGTGCTCAGCCCACCGATCCATGGAAGAAGTGGGAGTGAATCTCACTCCACTGTTTCGATGATTCGGCTCGATGATGCCTGTGAGTCTCCTTCACTTATCGTGAAACAGTCAGAGATCCTCTCTTTTGGCCAGTCGTTGCTTGAAGCATGGACCTCGATGATATCTTGGCCTGCCGAAATGGCATCTCCAACTTGGACAAGGAGTCGGAAGCCAACACTCGGGTCGACATCATCTCCTGGTTGTCGTCGTCCTGCCCCAAGATCAACAGCAGTTCGGCCGAGTGCGAGGGCATCGATATCTCTGAGTATACCTGAATTTCTGGCTTGTAATCGGTGAACAAAGGGTGCCGTTGGCAGAGCAGCTCGGAGTTGTTCCAGATCTTTGGCAGGAGATCCTTGAGCCTGCACCATCAATAGGAAACGCTGAGCAGCATCACCCGTTTCAATGGCAGTACGTGCCAAGGACTTCCCTTCTTCTGTACTCTTGGCCAAGCCAGCACCTAGAAGGAGATGTGCTGCTTGTGCCTCGACAAGTTCAATGACATCTGTAGGTCCTTTACCTTCCAGCACATCGATCGATTCTTCGATCTCAAGGCCGTTGCCGATTGTGAGACCCAGTGGATGATCCATCGTGGTGAGCATTGCAGTGGTCTTGACCCCTGCAGCTTTGCCAGCAGCGACCATTGAGCTAGCGAGGACACGGGCATCTTCGACGGTGCTCATGAATGCAGCACCCCCCACCTTGACATCGAGAATGAGTGCGTCAAGAGATTCGGCAAGTTTCTTCGACATGATCGATGCTGTGATCAATGGAATCGAGGGAACCGTACCAGTCACGTCTCGGATGGCATACAGTCGCCTATCGGCAGGAACGACCGAATCCGTCTGTGCAACGATTGCACATCCTACTTCATCGACCTGATGGAGGATTTGCTCGGGAGTCTGTTGTGTGCTGAACCCTGGAATCGCTTCGAGTTTGTCGAGAGTACCTCCAGTGTGTCCGAGTCCTCGGCCAGAGATCATGGGCACACACAACCCGTGCACTGCCAATATGGGTGCAAGGGGGATCGATACCTTGTCCCCTACTCCGCCAGTCGAATGTTTGTCAACGACTCGGCCGCGTAGATGCTCAGGCCAATCCAATGTCGTACCGGAGTGGAGCATGGCTTGAGTCAAGGAAGCGGTTTCATCATCGTCCATACCTTGTAGAGTGATGGCCATGAGCATGGCACCCAACTGCTCTGCAGACCAAGTTCCATCGGTGGCACCGGCCACGAAATTTTCAATCTCACTCGCGCTCAGGACATGCCCGTCGCGCTTGCGCTCGATGGTGCTCGCAGGTGCCATTCATTCTACGACCGCGGCCTCTGAACTTCAGAGTTGCCGCCCGTCCTCGACATAGTCGATGAGCTGCTCTCGTGTCCATCCTGAATCAAGGTACATCTGTAATCGTGCCGGGTCTTGCGAAGCCAGTGGATCATCACTCTGCGTGGCATCGAACCGAGGCGCGCCCGTAGTTGCTCGGACCTGTGGCAGGCCACTTCCTGCTTGTTCTGCAAAGGTATCGGGCATGTTGGTGAAGTCCAGCGGAGCAGCAGCCTCCCTGCGCATCATCTCTTCTTCGCTTGGCTTGGAAGTCAGAATGACGATGATCGAGCCGAGGATTGCAAGGGTGGACAGACTGATGACGATGATGAAGACCTTCATCAGGCCAGATGTATCATCCTCATCTCCTCCGGAAGAGAGGTTGGCATCTGCGTTCTGATTGGCGGCATTCGTATCATCTGATGTGGTTTCATTGGACTGGTCGACTGTATTGTCTCCGGTACTGGTGTTGGTATCTGGTGCCACGACATTGGTCGTCGTGGTCGTGTCGATATCTGTGAGTTCAAGTTCGCAGCCATATTCCTCCCCATCAGGTGTTCCGTCGCCATCGACATCAACAGTTGTGATAGCGATCTTCGGGTGCACACCGAGTTCGATCGCGAGACGTTTTTCCAATCCATCGGGGATGCAGTCATCATCGGTGTCTGTGTCCCGTGGGTCGCCTTCATAATCGTGCTCTTCCTTGTTCGTGAGATTATCTCCATCGGCGTCCATCTCACCTTCATTCAGAGGTGAGCCGGGTACCGATGATATGCTCCGATTGAATCCATGTTCAATCTCCCACTTGTCACTTAACCCATCACTGTCCGAGTCAGTTTGATCGTCGAGCATGTCCCAGTCAGCGTTGAATGATGTCTCAAAGAAGTCGGCAAGGGTGGGCATCGTGACAACAATCGCCTGTTCGCGGTTGCGCAGAATAGAATTATCATTCCAATTGATGGAGCCGACAAGGACAGTCTCCGAATCGATGATCAGGCCTTTATTGTGCAAGGACCATATCCCATCTGAGCCCGCCATGATTCGTGCTTCGACGTTCGTCAGCCCCCATCCTTCATTCATTTCTTGGATGACTGCTCGTGTCTCAGTGGCCTTGTTCGAACCGGGTTGGATGTAGTACCCGTCGAGAAGGACCTTGAGTTCAACACCACGCTCAGCGGCGGCTTGCAAAGCGTCGACCAGTGGAGATCCTTGAGTGACCCAGTAATCATCGATGCTCGCTAATGAAGCGTGAATCGAGGTCTGTGCACCATTGATCGCCTCGAGCATTCCATGCAGACAATCGTCAGGACAGGTCAGGACACGAGCCGAGAAGTCGCCATTCAAGGGCGTTGATGGCGTGAAGTCAACAGGGACCTGATAGGATTCGTTCGTCAAGAAGACATCAGCACTCGGTCTTGTCCGTGCCACACTCACAAGGGGGTGGGCAGAATCCTCATCGATGAGCAGTCGCTCCATGTAGGCGGCGGCGGTGGTGCTGTCATCGATGATTAGATTCCATTCTCTGTTCCCCGGCTCACCGGGCACTGGGAAAGACGATGATTTCCAGTTTCCAGAACCAATGAACACGCTTTCTCCGTCGCGCACAGCGATCTTTGCATGATTGTAACGCCCTGGAAGTCTGTCCTCATCACCTGCACCATCATCCCCCCATATTCTTACTTCCACTCCAGCTTCGATCAGGAGATTGATGATCGAGTCGATTCGGTCCATGTCATAATTATCGAAACCGTAAGGTCTCTCATCGAGGACCACAGTGACTGAAACTCCTTCTTCAGCACGCTCTGCAAGTGCGGACACAATACTTGGCTCAGAGAGCTGGTAGATGTGAACATGTAAATCGGTCTGAGCAGCTTTGATCCATGTCAAGAGCGCTGGAAGCCCTTCTTCAGGCCCAATCACTGGGGTGATCGAACCGCTCGAGTTGAAGGTCTGGCCGCAGAAGGCGGTGATGCTGGAGTGAGTCCATATCCGGGCTGCATACCAATCCTCAGCCACGTCCGTATCTGGGTATGGTGCACACCCACTGCCGCGCAAGAGTACAATGCCGTCCATTGGGAATCTTGGAACTGAAATTGCGCTACCATTCCAACCGTCCATCTCTTCACCACCTGGCTTCGCTCCATACACGACCGAATCAACGATCGTTCCATCATCATCGAAGAGTTGCAGGGCGCTGTTATCGTCGTAGATCGAAGGCATCCAACCGAACAAGTCAGTCGCGTCGAGCCCTCGCAGCCCAGAGGTGGCGGCAAGGGCTTCTGCAGATTCTGTGATCTGGACTCGTTCTCCTGATTCGAGTAGCACTGGGGGGAAGGTCTTGTTCTCGGTTCGAATCTCATCCTGGTATTCACCGACCCTACGCAAGGTCCACCCAGCAAGACTGACAGGGCCATCTCCCACATTTGCCAACTCGATGAACTCATCTGCGATGTCGTTATCTGCCGATGGGCGAGGCATGAAGCGCGTGATCAGTACATCAGCTGAAGTTCGGAATCCTGAGAGGTCTGGATTAGCACCCCCTGGTGTTGGCACAAAACCGGTCAAGAATCCACTCCCATGCCGAATTATAGGGTAGCAGGACCAACTTCGCCCCTCGATGGATCTGTTCTCGACCAGATCCCCATCTGGGTCGAACAGGGCAGCATACTCAAGCCAGTCAGAATGGCGCAGTCCGATGACCATGTAGGAACCAGCCTCGATGGTCAGAGCATTCAGTTCGTATGAGGATTCAGGCCACAGGAATTGTGGTAGGAGTGTTGAGATCTCTCCATCGATGCTCACCATCCACCGCGAGAGATTGATCGCTTCATTTCCTGTATTGAGCAATTCGACCCAAGTTGTGGATGGACCTGCTATGGGTGAATCACAGGCAAGACCAATTTCGTTGATGACCACACTCGTTGGGCCAGTATATTCGGGGAACGTATTGGACTCTCCAGGTGTTGGAATGTCTGCTTTGGTCATGACGTTGCCTTCACTGCGCACGTATGCAATGCCCTCAATGGTCTGATTCTCAGCAATCCAGGTGACCATGTCGACGGTGCGGTCGAACGAATCTCGCAGAGCAAGTTGCTCTGCTGCGTTGCCCATACGGAATGCAGATCCATTCCTCCACACGAGCATGTACCCATCGGGTTGGAGGATGTTATCGTCAGTGGCATTGGGTCGTGAATCCTCATCGATGTCAATGATGGAGAATCCGCCAGCGATGAGTGACCAACCGGTCAGGTTGACAGGATCGGTACCGTTGTTGTACAACTCGATCCATTCGCCATCAGGTGCTGGTTTCGAGTCAGTCGAGAAAGGATTTGGCATCACTTCATTGATCAACACAGTTCCTGGTTCGATGGCGTCCATGATCGAGTTGTTGACACCAGGTGTTGCGAAATCAGCAAAATGCCACAATGCGTCGGTCGTCTCGTTACGAACGAGGCTCCTGTCAACTGAGTAGACATCGGTGATGTCCCATCGAGCGCCGTCGATGATTTTGCCATCACTGGCCACAAGGAAAATGCCTCCGACATAATTGCTCAACTCGAACGTTGAATTGTGTGCTTCGATGATCACGTGATCGTCCTTTGAGGCAAGTAGGTCGCCATCGTCGTTCACGATGTTGCTCAGATTGATGGCATGCGTTGTGGCACTGGCGTCCATAAGTGTGTAGCCGCCAAGGTCAACGTTGTCAGCATGCACTGAAATCTCGATCCACTCGCCGTCCGGATAGGGGGCATCATCAGCACCGAGCGCATCTGGCCGAATCTCACTGAATCGTACATCTGTGTCGGTTCCATTGATGGCATCACTGACTGTGTAGATCTACGTTGACCCAGGAGAATACAAAACTGAGTCAACAAGT
>CAZMJD010000059.1:0-2963 GCA_964566385.1 uncultured Candidatus Poseidoniales archaeon
GAATCCATTCAACCACAGCGTTTCAGATATTGCCTTCGAGGTCGTGGACCCTATTTACAACGAGACGGCGTTGATCGCATCCTACCACATGGGCGAATTTTCAGGTGCCTTGATCGATACCAGTGGCAATGAGAACCATGGGGTACCATCTGGTACACCATCATACAGGGAGATTGGTGTCCATGGTGGTGCGATGGGTTTCGACGGGGATGCCTGCGTAAACATCACGAGCGATGGGTTCACCAGAACTGAGGGAACCGTCGCGTTCTGGTTCCAGATGAAGAACTGGATTACAAGCAATCACAATCGGCACTTCTTGACCGACGAGGTGCTTTCGACCCCTTCAAACAGTGTCCAACATGGTCTCAGGTTGTTGTCCAACGGCTCCCTTGAAATTTGGGAATACACCCAATCTGGATTCGGAACATCTCCACTATCTTGGGTTGACGACCAATGGTATCATCTCGGATTCACTTGGAATTCGTCTGGCAGGACGATTACGAGGGATGGAGCAGTGGTCGCACAGACCGGCCAACTCGGTTCCTTCACCTTGAACGGGAAGAACACCATGATTGGAAATTCGATCTATGATCTGATCAACAATGCTGGGACCGGAGTCGGGGGCGCCGAGGGTGTAATCGATGAACTGCGAATCTATAATCGGTCTCTTGCCGCGAGCGAGATATCAGTGCTGCACGCTGGCCACGCTCGCCTTGACTATGCGGATGTCAGATTCTGGGCGGAAGATGGCTCACATCTAGGCCACGAGATCATCCATGATGGCCAGTTCCGCGTTCACATCCCCAGTATGTCTGCGAGCGAGAGGAAGACCCTGAACCTGACGTATGGAGCGAACATATCGAATGGAGCCCTGATTGATGTACCAGATCGCTCGACATCACCGCCAGATCCGAGCAATATGGTCGGTTGGTGGCGATTCGAGGATACAGGAGCGACTGATACTGTAACGGATTCCAGCGGCTATGGCAACGACGGTGATCTGACTGGAGCCAGCACATCGGATTCATGGGGGAAATCGGGCAAGGTCGGCCTCGCACTGGAGTTCGACGGAAGTGGGGATCATGCAGATCTGAATCTGAGGTTCTCTTCGATGCCCGCGGGTGGCTTCTCAGTGTGCATGTGGTTGCACAGCACGAGGACGACGCACACTCAAGCGACCTCTGTATGGGGCACGGATGGTGGAGATGAATGGAGAATCATCATAGGGACCGATGGAAAACTGTCGACCTCGATACGCGGCACACAAGGATCTGCTGAACTACGAACTAGTAACTTCACCGCTAACCAATGGCATCACATCTGCTCGATGTACGATGACAGCCAGAAGGAATTCCGTTTGTACTTGAACGGAGCCCTAGATAATTCTACATCGGTGAACATCACTGGCTTCAATCAGGGTGTCAATCAGTTCCTTGGATGCATGGCTACCGTGTCCAATGGCAACTGCCGTGGAGATTATGACAACTTCCAAGGATTCATCGACGAGGTATTCATCCACAGCGGAGTGCCAACCTCGGCCGAGATCAGTGCGTACTACATCCGCACGATTGGTGACGGGTTCAGATCAGCGTCAGGCCCCCCGATATCTATTCCAGTGAGCATCACTTTGGGTGGAGTGAATGCGGTCAACGCTACAATCCTCAACGCCACCACCATCAACGCTACAGCACCAGCACTGCCTAGCAGCAACGGGGATGTGGTGAACATCACTCTCGCAGGATGGGGCGGGATAGGTGCAACATTAGTAGATGGGTACGAATTCATCGCACCGGACCGAGATAAAGATGGAACAATCGATCATTTCGACATCTTCCCCGATGACCCAACGCAATGGTCCGATTGGGATGGGGACGGATACGGAGACAACTGGAACAACACAGCCTTGAATGCATCTCGCAACGGCACGATTGGACAATGGGTCTCGAATGCGACGACTCCTGATGATTGCCCAACTCTTGCTGGGAACAGCACACATGGAGGCCTTGGATGTCCAGATAACGACGGAGATGGGTGGGCCAATATCTCTGACGACTTCGATGAGGAGGAGACGCAGTGGAAGGATACCGATGAGGATGGATTCGGAGACAACTGGGCAGACGGCACTTGGAACGCCACACGCAACATCTCGGGACCTGGAATGTGGATTGAAGGGGCGGATAGCCCAGATGCATGTCCGAAAGAACATGGAACCAGTACCAAGGGAGGATTGCTCGGGTGCCCGGATGCTGATGATGATGGGTGGGCGGATTCAATCGACGCATTCCCCAACGATCCTGCCCAAAGGAATGTGTCATTGAGGTATGAGCCATGGGATCAGACTCTTGACAGAGGACGTGTCTTGTTCCCGATGACGCCGAATGGGACGGGAGTCGTGATCATTGAGAACTGGTCGATCTGGCCGTCATTGCCTGAAGGAGTCTCGTTGAATGAGACGGGAATCATACAGGGCTTGCCTCTTGTCAATCTCACAACAACTCAGTTCACTGTGTGGGGCAACACGAGCACAGAGTCATTCTCGACCACGATTACATTGACGATCCGTGAGCCAGCACCAATCATCAGTTATACACAGAGTCTCATCGAAATGAACGCGGATAATGCGACTCCTGTGTATCTTGTCCCAACCAATCAAGGGGGCATGGTTGCCAACTGGTCAATCACGCCAAGTCTACCTGAAGGGATATCGATGGATGAATATGGAATCATCAGTGGACTGATTGCCCTGAACGCGAGCAGCATGACGTTCACTGTGCGCGCACTGAGCAACGGGGGGACCTCAACAACAGTCATCACATTCATCGAGGCCACAATAGCACCACCGGTCATCATTCCTGGCGAACAAAACAATCCCGATGATCATGACGGAAACGAGAGTCTTGACGATCTGATCGAGAACACCACGAAGATTGACTCACCGACCATCACCTATCATCCAAATCTCA
>CAZMJD010000059.1:2973-8445 GCA_964566385.1 uncultured Candidatus Poseidoniales archaeon
TCGAACTGAACGTGACGAATGATGGTGGTCATGCGACATCGTGGGAAGTGTCTCCACCATTGCCTGCAGGATTATTCCTCAACACAGATGGAAGGATCACGGGTACATCCATGGGCACTGGGCTATCAGTTCACACCATCTGGGCGAACAATTCTGCTGGATCATCGAACACGATGCTCACAATCGTTATTGAGATCGGCCAGCAGGGCTCACCGAGTCCCGAAAAGGGCCTTGGAAATCGAATCTCCAGTGCCTTGAGCGAGGGAGACTACGGTGCTATCTCCAAAGAACCTGTGGTGGTGACATTCGCCCTTTCAGCGCTCGGCCTCGCCATCTTCGCTCTCATCCAGAGCAATATGTTCGCCCAATTGCTACCTGAATCATTGCGAATGGCCAAACATCTGAGCAGGAAACACCGATTATCAAAAGAAGAACGTGCTGAACTTGAGAATATACAATCAATCGTCCAGCTCTATCTCAGTGATCACGAAGGAATGCAGGACGTCTTGGAAGATCTCAAGCACGAATTATCTGGTAAAGAGATACAGGGTTCGATTCCAAAAGGTGCTTCTGAAAGACTATCAAACGTCATCGAGAGAATTCTGAACCTCCCATCGAGCGAACTATCCAATGTAGCGGACAGTGCCCAGTTTTTCGGACTTGTAGATTCCAGCGACGCAAAGGACAGATTTGATGAAGCAAGGCTAGAGCAATCCTTCAATCGAACTGACAGCGAGATTTCGGCCAGGCAGAGGGCGAAGGGAGACGCAGACCCATTGAATATCGTCATGGAGGACGAAACAGGAACTCATCCAGGTCCATCTACAACAATGAAAGGTGAAGTATCCACAGAAGATGGATACGAGTGGCTGCAATGGCCAGAGGAGAGTGGTCTGTACTATTACCGCACACATGGAACAGGCGGGCAATGGCTGCCTTGGACGGGGCCACCACACAAGGATTAGAGACGCACAGGCCGGGAAGCCCCACAGGCCTGACATCGCAGGACCGTTGTTCGCCCATCTTTGCCAAAGGTGGTATCCGGTGACTTGCATTGCTCGCAACGGATGTATTCATTCACGTATGAGGTGAGTTTACCCTTGATCGCTCGGGGGGGAATACGTCCTTTGAGGATGACTCGGCCAGAATCAAGAGTACCTGCAGTACCAAGCTCCTTCTGTAGATATTGATACAGATGCACAGGATCACGGTCCATCCGTTCTGCAATGGCGCCTAGATTGCGAATCAGAGTGCTGGCACCCTCGATATCGATGTCAGGTGACGGCAGGGTCCAACGCCCTCGATCGGTGATTCCTTTTGGAACCTGCTCGAAGGCGCGGTCGAGCAGAGCCTCGTAGTCATCGATAGACACGAATCTGCGACCGGGGGGCCAGCCATAAGAACCGCGCCGGTGTAAGGCTGAAGCACCGTCGCTGTGCAACACCAGTCATGGGACCCGATGTGCGTATCGCAATCCATCGCTTGGATGAGCAAGCAAGCCTACCTAGTCGTGGTTCATCACTCGCTGCAGGATGGGACCTGCGCGCATTGAAGGGTGCATCGATACCTAAGGGAGATATCGAAATGGTCTCGACTGGCCTTAGCATGGCACTTCCAGCCGGATTCGAGGCACAGATCCGGGCTCGCTCAGGGCTTGCTCGGCGTGGATTGATCATTCCTAATGGACCTGGAACCATCGACGCCGACTATCGCGGCGAGATCAAGGTGTTGCTGCTGAATCTATCTACTGAGGATCCCTTTGTCATCGAAAAGGGTGAGCGTATCGCCCAGATGATCATACAACGTGTACCCGAAGTCATCTTTGAAGAAGTCGAGGACCTTGACACCCTCGGACAAACCAGCCGGGGCAAAGGTGGTTTCGGCTCGACCGGCCGCCAGTGACCTTTTCAGCGGCATGTTTCAAATCGGTGGACCCGAACGCGAGACCATGGCGACCAGCATCGATGAACTCAAGGACATGGCCATGCAACTGCGCAAGGATGGCCTGAACATGCAACAGATCGCCGACGAAATGTCACTCTCACAAGCGACAGTGGAGTGGTTTCTGTCTACATCAGCAGCCAGTACCGAGGATCGGCCAAGTGACGTCCGAATCGGTTGGCGGTCACTCGGAGTACGCCCTCACCGCGTCGAAGCCATCGGATCGATTTTCGCTGACATCGTACTAGACACCATCGTGGGTATCTCACTAAACGGTATCTCCTTCGCGCAAGCCATTGCTGGCCAACTGGACTGCGAGATGTCGATTTATCGCAACGTCGAAGGAGAGGCCGGTGCGGGTCATCTCTCAGATAAGTTCGGACGTGTGGCAGGTAAGAGAGTCGTAGTGATCGATGATGTTCTGTCCACGGGAAAGACGATGGGGATGGCCATCTCACATCTACGTGAAGCAGGCGCAGACATCGCTCTGCTTCTGGTCCTTGTCAACAAGACCACGAGGGACGAACTCGAAGGCCTCCCGCTCCGAGGTATCATACGAGCCGTTACGGTCTGAGGTGCCCGGATGCACTGGGCCGACGCGATGGCGCAACGCCTCGCCGACATCTCTGACCACCATATCATCGCGACGGGAATCACACCCAGTGGTCCGATTCACGTCGGGAACATGCGCGAGGTACTGACTGCTGAACTTGTGCACAGAGCTTGTCAGGACATCGGCATCGATGCCGAACTGATCTATGTGGCCGATGATGCCGACCCACTACGCAAGGTGTACCCTTTCCTCGATCAAGACACCTATGCTCCATATGTGGGTCACATGCTCGCCGAGATTCCAGCACCCGAAGGCAGTGGCACGTACGCTGAACATTTTCTTGCTCCATTCCTCGCCGCACTCAAAGAACTCGACATCCATCCAAGGGTTGTGAGCAATCGCCAGAGTTACCTCAACGGCCTCCATCTCGATGCCACCCGACGATTGTGCGAGGGCTCACAAGACGTTCAGGAGATCTTAGAGAACGTATCTGGGCGTGATGTCCCCGACGGTTGGTTCCCATGGACAGTGCGGCGTGAAGATGGTGTTCTTGGCGAGGTCAAAGTCACAGATTGGTCGTGGCCTGAGGTCGAATATCAAATGGAAGATGGGACAGTAGGTGTGGCGAATATCGAGAAAGCAGAGGGAAAACTGCCATGGCGTCTTGACTGGCCAGCCCGTTGGGGCTGGTTAGATATCACCTTCGAGCCCTGCGGGAAGGATCATTTCGCTGCTGGCA
Organism: uncultured Candidatus Poseidoniales archaeon; assembly: GCA_964566385.1. GTDB lineage: Archaea > Thermoplasmatota > Poseidoniia > Poseidoniales > CAYMED01 > CAYMED01. The sequence continues at coordinate 6,207 of CAZMJD010000059.1, forward strand.
GTAGTTACGACACAGGTCGGAAAATCGCTGAATGGCTCGGCCAGCGACCCCCGGAATCGATGATGTACGAGTGGATCTACCTGCGTGGCGAAGGCGCTATGGCCTCATCCACTGGTAATCTGGTCGATACCCAGGAGTTGCTCAGGTTCGTACCTCCTGAGAATCTTCGTTTCCTCATTGCAAGAAATCGGCCCAAGCGGCATATCGATTTCGACCTCGGCGACCTGTTGGGACTCGCTGATGAATATGAGCGTACTGCCCAACGGTGGCTCGCTGAACTTGAAGCGAAACCTGACATCTTGCCCTCGAAGGGCGGCACTAAACGAGCAGATGAACATCGAGGGTACGAATTGAGTCGAATAAGAGATATGACCGACTCGCCCGCAGCAGCTATCGGCTCTGCACATCTTGCTATGGTGGTCCAATTGAAGCCGACAACTGAGGAGGTCAAAAGCGCTCTTGCCACAACACATGGTCTGGATATCAAAGAACTCAGTGGAATGGAACGAAGAATCGAGAGGATGAGGGCATATGTCGACTCCGACCACCTTCCCGATGCAGCTCGCTTGAGTGTGCGCGCAATGGATGAGACGATAGCAGAGGAGCATCATGAGATTGTACGCACTCTCCACCGCATTTGGAGCAAGGTGGACCGCTGGGATGCAGATGTTCTACAGAAAACGATCCCAGAAGTCGCCGGGGATGCTGGTGCAACACCGAAAAAGGTCTACACATCTGCTTATACCGCCCTGCTTGGACGTGAGAGTGGACCCCGACTCGGCAGTCTGGCAGCAGCTCTTGGCAGGCGAGTGACCCTTGACCTGTTGAATCGGGACTAAGTCATGAATCGGCCGCACAGGTTTCAAGACTTGAACGCCTGTGGCGGTGCGTGGCCGTCCACTGTCCGACCTGCGAGGCTGAGATTGAGGCAGCAGCCCCTAGGTGCCACGCATGCGGTCACGACCTCGCTGCACAGGGCCCCATCACGAAAAGCGGACACGACCTGAATCAATTGAAGGAGTTCATCCGCGGGCGAGATGATCTGGCCATGGCGGAGAAATTTGCACTGATCGGCCAACTGGAAGAAGGAGCAGACCCCGTCGCAATGGGTATCGCAGCTCCAGCAAGTACCGACGGCGGTGCTGGATCCCCACTGGCTGACACAGCAGATGTGGCCCCAGCACCAACTGTGGCGCGCAATCCCATTTCGGACCGCTATGCTACGCTGGGACGGCCACTCGCCGCAGCTGCTGCGGACCTAATTCTTGCTGCAGGTGTGCAGATCGATGCCAAGACCGTCGACGCCATCATCACAACCTCATCAGCTGTTGACCTTGGATCCCAGTGGATGGTTGATGCGATACGATATGGCCTGAATGCGGCCCATCACATTGACGATGTTGCTCGAGGCACTGTCAAGAGGGAAGCACTCCCTACACTCACAGATGTTCCCGACCTAGTCCCCCCAGCACGTTCATTCTGCCCTAAATGTGGCAGTGACATCCTATCCCACGCACAGAAATTGTGGAGTAAGTGGGAGAATGCTAACGAAACAATCGTAGGGGCAGAACTCGAAGGATCCTTGCAAGCCGCCCTCAGCCATCTTGCTGCTCATTATATTCAGGCCATTGCCAAGATACGTGAAACATTAGCCGATGAAGGACTTGATCCTGCAACTGTACGTGAGGAGATCCTTGCAGAGGTTGGCGAGGAACATGACGTTGCAGTAGGGATGCTAAAGGCCGAACTTGAAGCGACCAAGGCCGCGCTTGAAAAGGCAAGAGAGGCGATTCCCGAAGAAGAGGATGAGCCTGAGGAAGAAGAGACTGAAGAGAAGGAAGAAGAAGTAGAAGAGAAGGCACCTGAGCCAAAGAAATCAGAACCTGCTGCTCGAAAGCAATCAGAAAAGACGCCAGAGAAGAAGATCGGGAAAAAGCCTGCAAGCTCTCCATTCGGTGCTGCAAAGAAGAAGATGAAGAAATTCAAGGGCAAGAAGAACGAGAAGCCTGAGTGGTTCCTTGAGGAAGCTCTTGAATCGGTATATGACCCTCATGGTACGGGTAAAACCCTGAAGAGAATCTGGTTCTTAGCTAGATCTGCTGAGGGGAATGTAAGGGTCGAGCAGGTCGTGAAGGATTACGCCAAAGGTCGTGAGGACGCTGTCAGAGAACTCGCCTATTCTTCCCCTTGGACCAAGTATATCATTGAAGCCTATGACGAATGCTGAGGTTCAGCATGG
>CAZMJD010000060.1:0-8254 GCA_964566385.1 uncultured Candidatus Poseidoniales archaeon
AAGACCGAATGGCTCTTCCTTTGGTGCGCGAATCAATGTTCGAATCTCTTGTCCATTCGCCTCGGTCGCCTCGATCAGCTTCCAGATGCGAGCCAGGTCGCTGTTATTCACAGTGTGAGGCAGTGACTCTTCCGTTACCTCATCATCGGCATCCGCGGCCTGCATAGTTATCGACTCCCGACCCATTCATGATAATCTTGCGTAACCTGCAATTTGTCTATCGCAGCAGCCATTTCAGCATTTTTTGCCTGCTCGCCCCGAGCGATGGCATCGCGCTGTCTTCTAACATCTTCAGCATATGTCTTGAGCCATGCCTTGACCATCTCTGGTGGATTGCTATCGATCCAAAGGCCGAAATCGATCAAAAGCTGTTCGACTGAATGTGGTTGGTGATTCTTCGGTAATAGGACAAAAACATCCCCTTCCATCTGCACTGGCCCGGCTTCGCCGAGCGCTCGCTTGAGTCCAGGCAACCATTTCTTCGATGAACTGAGGTTTCCTTTCTTCATGATCAACGTCTCAAATGGTCGGAATACCGCTTCAAGTGAGTCTGGCGATGCTTTGTGCGCTTTCTTGAAGCAAGTCAATGCTTTCCGGTGTTTTTGTGCACCATTCAGAGCACGGCCGCGTTGAATCAGATCATTGGCTTGCATGGCCCGACTCGATTCGAGATCGATGGCCTGGCCGGCATTGTTCTGTACCTTTGCAAGCCGTTTCACCTCTCGCTCAAGAACCTTTGATGCTTCGACAGATTCTTTCCATTTCTCTCGGATTTCCAAAATGGCCGACAGGTCTCTGACAACTTCGACGAGAAGCGACTGTTCATCCACTCCTCGTTCATCGGCCTTCATTGCAAGTGTTCGGTCTGAAAGACCGCGTGCCATGACCTCCGCCATTTCCAACCGGCCTTCCTGCACCATCCTGCGGTACTGAACCACTACCTTTCGCGGGTCTTCCATCCCGAACATAGGATCAACCTAGTCGAGGCTTGGGGCAGTTGTCAATGTCTTGGTGGTCTGAACACCTTCAATCGTGCGAATGTTTTGGAGGACGATGGCTGAGACTTGGGCGTAAGAGTAGGCCTCGATACGCATGAATAGATCATATTCTCCGAACAGAAGAAGGCATTCTTGGACTCCCTCCACTGCCTTCACTTCGCCCATGACTCTTGCTTCTTCACCAGGGTCGGTGGTCACGAGCACCAGAGCGACTGCCCCTTCGCCTGCCGCCGACATGGACTGCTCATAGGCCCAAGTCGATATGAATGCATCCCGTCTACGCTGTCACATATGTCGGAGTTTCCGGTGCGCCACGTCCTTGCAGTGACAGGTACGCCGGGTACAGGCAAGACCTCCCTTGCCGCAGCTCTTTGTGAACGTGTGCAGGAATCTGAACACCATTCCGTCATCACCCTCGCAGAGTGGTGTGGTGCGATCGCCGAGCATTCCGATGGCATGGGAGCGAGGGATGTTGATGTTGACATGATGTCTGAGTCTTGGTCGGACCTGAGTGGTCGCTTCTCTTCAGGCTTGATTCTCATCGATGGTCATCTCAGCCATCTGATGCCTGTCGATGGTGTGATTCTCCTTCGCTGTCGCCCTGATGTCCTAAGGCAGCGTCTCGAGGCGCGTGGATGGCCGAATGCAAAGGTGGAAGAGAACGTGGAAGCAGAGTTCATTGGCTCCATAGCCGCAGATATTGTTGATGGTCCAGTACCCTGTTTTGAGGTCGCATCACATGATGATGATGTCGTGGACATCACTGATGACGTCGTCACATGGATGGAGGCCTGCCTGCCATCCGCGGGTCCTTCTTTGGATTGGTTCGAGGAGGGGTTTTGATGAGCAACCTCACGAAACCCGATGATAGACTCCCACTACGCGTCACCTTCAAACGATATCAGAGCGACGTGGTCCCCATGACGGGTGGGAGGCTCCGTTTATGCGCGGCCCTGATGCTGTTATTCTCCATGGCCGCCATCTCCACTCCAGCCTCTGCTGCTCCGGGCGATGACGTCATGCCACAGGGCGTGTCTGCGGCGCATGATTCCATGACTGAACTGACTGAAATCAATTGGTCGAGTCCACTCACAACCGATAACCCTACTCTGACCAAACTGAAGACTGTGAAGTACGATATCTATCGAGGAGATTCGGCATTCAACTCTACGTTCATTGCATGGGCTGACAAGGTGGGTGAGGTTGAGGCTTGTCCCACTTCGGTCCATGATGATGGGCGTAACCTGTCCAACTGCAGTGGCCGTCAACACTCATTCAACTTCACAGTTCCAGTCGATACCGATGGCGTGTTCTACTACAAAGTCTTAGCCAGACATGGTTCAACGACGTATTGGTATATAGATGAGAATGGTACTGAATCCGAGCCAATCACCGAGCACGCCGAACCTATTCGCACACCATATCTTGTCAATGCGGTCTTTGATGTGGAGACGGGCGATACCACCATCTCATGGATCAATGCCAATGAGCTTGGCATGAACTTCCCCGAATGGGGCAACCTCTCGATATCCATCAAGATCTATCGGCACGAGCAGCAGGCCACTCACGCGAACTGGGCCAACCTAGACAAGGACCTGATAGCTAATCTCACTCCGCGTGTACCGCATGACGGTTCGGGTGCCCGTGTGTCGAGTTGGTCGTATCATGTCAACGACAAGGCTTGGTCGTCTCAGGAATCCTACTACACGGTGACCTATTGGTTCCCTGATAACCTCGCCACTGTCGATACGAACGAATCCTATGAAGACACTCGCTTCGAGTCATCGAACACATTCGGTCCTGTTGCTGAGGATGCTTTACCACCTGCGGATTGCACTCAAGCATCTGCTGAATTCACAACGCTGGTCACCGAACCGATTACTGGCATGACGAAGATTCAATGGGCGCGGCCTGCCGACTCCCCTAATATCTATCGCATCTACCGAAGTCCACAGAATTTCACTTCGGTCAACGATGACCTCGTTGAGTTCGTCAAACAGATCGAAAGTGGGATTGCAACCCCTGAGACCACTGTCGATATTCCGGCAGGCGTGGCCCGAACAGTGTACTATGGTGTTGTTGCAGTGGACGAGCATGGCAATGAACGCAAAACAGTCATTGAGGATGCACGTGACGTTGTCGTAGAGGATACATTGACCGGTTATATTCCTCTGCCAACGAATGTTCAGGCCACCTATGATGGACAGCGCGGCATCAGTACCGTGACTTGGAACGATGCACTGTATGTTCAAGGAGAGACCTATACTGTATGGCGTTCAGTACCTGTGATCGGTAAGCAATTGAACGGTGAAGTGGACTTTGACATCGGTCAGCACGTGCGTATATTCGATGATGCAGCGGGTTACATTTGTGACAATGACAATCCACTTGAGGGTCAATTCTGTAATGTTGTAGCCATTGGAGAGAACATCGCTGAAGGAGCTGGCTCTTTTGAGTTCCCTGTTGATGAAGGCAAGGACCAGGAAGTGTTCTATGCAGTCACGGTTGAATTCAGGACCTGGTGTTCGGTCTCATCCTCGATGGAAGATGAGACTTGTTCAGATTACGCTGAAGCGATGGAACCGGTTAAGGTGCCTCAGTTCTCTACTACGTCGACTGGCAATAGCATGATGGACGCTCACAGGGAGGATGGAAAAGCTCCAACTCCAGTCAGATTTGATTCAGATAACACTGTGGTCAATGGAGTGGAAGCACAGATACTAATCAAGTGGATGGACGCTGCGCAGCTCGGAGATCAAGGAGATGAATATTACATCTATCGATGGGATGGTGTGACAGACCCGTTCATTCTTCCTGAGTCGAATGTCTCGGTGAGTGAGACCACTCTGGATGCTCAGGTAGGTTGGACCAACATCGCCGGACCGATCGAGCGGCAATCCACCAGTGATTTCGAGTTCGCCAAGTATCTGAATATCCCTGCTGACAGTGAACGTGAAGTCTACTATGCGGTGATATCGGTCGATGAATATGGGAATATCCAGGACCGTCTGGTCCTACGAAATCCAGAGGAGTCAATGTCCGCGAATTGTATTACCGGGTGCAACGTGCTGAAAATCCGTGAGGATACCCTTCCTCCTACGATTGAATTCGAGATACGTGAGAGTTCAAGCACCCCTCCAACGAAGGGTCTAGTAGGTGGTATTGATTATCAAGTCCGCGTCTACCCGAGCGAAGCCCTCGATCCAGACGGGTTACCCGAGATCAGCATCCTGACTTCGGTTGGTCAAGAGTATCTGATTGAGGACACTGAATGCGAGGCTGTGACCGATGTTGCTGACAATCTTCTCTACTACATGACGACTATTTCGGTTCCTTCCCTCCCCAAAGAGGATCTACAGATCTGGGTCGAATTAACTGATGTTTCTGGAAATTCAGTCAACTTCTCAGTTGAAGGATATTCCTTCGATGGTGTTCCACCGAGCCTTGAATTGTATGCACCTAACCAAGATTCAGTCTACCTCTATGGTGAGGACATCATCATCTACGGTGCAGCTACAGATGACATGAATGTTACGAGTGTCGAGTTCAAGGTCAATGATGGTCAGTGGATGAATGTGATCGACATGACACCCTCGACAATCGGTCCCGAAGATACCCCGTATCTTTCCTTCACAGCAACGATACTTGCCTCATCCCTTGAACCTGCATTCGGTGAACATAATCTGTTCTTCAAGGTCCGAGATGAAGGAGGCAATGCTCCTGTCTTCGGTCCGTTCCTCTTTATTACCGATTTCTGCACACATAATGCGACAGGATATCTAGAGTGTGAATCGGCGATTGATCGAACTCCCAAGGCCATTGAAGAACCACCAGGATACGTTCCGAAACTCGGTGACGCAAACTACATGCTCGCCTATAGCGCAATCTGCCTCAATCTGTTCCTTCTTGTTTTCACATTGCTCGTTGCTATCAGTGCGGCCACTGATCCAAGAGGTAAGAAGCGGAAAGACGATGATGAGGATGAGGTCGAAGATTGGATGAAGGATTTCATGGGTGGAGGCTCTAGCGACCTTCGTTCAGGTCTTGATGCAGCACCAACGCAGGACCTAACGCAGGCCAAGTCGCTCGATGATGATGAAGAGGATGATGAACTCGCACCTGTTAAGATCAGCCGCCGCCGTCGTGCGGACGATGACGATGACGATGATGATGACGATTCAGAATACGAACGCCGTCCTCCTCGCCGCCGCCGTCGTAGTCGTGCAGATGAGTATGATGATGATGACGACGAGCCTGTCGTCCGTCGCCCGAGGGTCCGTTCTCGCCGCTCTAGGGACGACGATGACGATGATGACGGTGGGCACAAATTATTCACGCCAGGTGGTGTCGAGGACATCGATGAATACGATGAATACGATGACTACGATGATTATGACGATGAAGACGACGATGAACCACCTCGCCGCAAACCAACGCGTCGTCCTCCACGCCGCCGTCCTCGGCGCTGATCAATCACTTTCGTAATCAGTGGCTCGCCCGTCGTAGTAGCCGATTACTGCCTCTTCAAGATCTGATGCAACCTTATTTTCGTCAAGAGTGAGTGTGACTCCATCCTGGCGAATAGCTTTGCCATCGACCCAGACGTCAAGGCATTCGGTGTTTGAGAAGATCAGGTGTCTGAACAATCGACTATCTCCGCGTCCTAATGGCTTCATCCTGATATCGTCCAGTGACCAAGCCACCCAGTCCTTGGATCCCTTTGTAGCCAAATTCCATGCCTCATCTGCACGAAGTATGTTCGGATTCCAGTGATCATGACGTTGAATTAGTGATGCAAGCCTTGCTTCAGCGCGCAGGTCCAGTCCGAATGCGGACGATGCAGAGCCATCGGTACCCAATCTCACATCGACTCCGGCCTCCTTCATGGCAGGATATGACATCGTGCCCCCGCAAGCCAGTTTCATGTTCGATGAAGGACAATGGACCGCAACTGCATTGTTGTCGGCTAGCATTCTCATCTCTTCCTTCATCAACCATGATGAGTGAGCACAGATCGGTCCTTGCTTCAGAATTCCAGTTCGCTCAAGTAGATGGGTGGGGTGACACCCATGTTCTGCATGACAATCAGTGATTTCCTTACGGGTCTCTGAAAGGTGGATATGGATTTTTGCATCCTGTTCAATAGACACTTCCGCCACGTCTTTCAATGTCTTTGCGCCATTCTTTCCGCAATTGTATACTGAATGGGGACCCAGCGCATACTCAATCCTCTCGGGCGGTGTTGTCTTCAGAAGTTCCTCTGTTTGACGAATAGCTTGTTCAGCACCATCGGGATATCCTGGGCCCGGAAAATCTGCGATTGGTGATGCTACAATTGCTCGAACCCCTCCTTCGTTGAAGACGCGTGCTGTTTGTTCAGGGAAAAAATAGAGATCAGCACAGAAGGTTGAACCAGTCTTGATCATCTCTGCCACTGCCGCCCATGTCCCGGTTGCGACCAAATCTTCGTTCAACCGCTCTTCAGTAGGAAAGATGCAGTCATCTAGCCATTTTTGCAATAAGTAACCGTCTGAGAAATCTCGGGCATTGAGTGTCATGCCACAGTGCGTGTGCCAGTTCTGGAGGCTACGCGTCAACACCCTGTCGCTGCCATCAATTGTCTGCACTGCATCGATCGATGAATCCGCCTTGGTCCATCGCCCATCGGGCCAGAGATCGAAGTCCCCATTCTGCAGATTTCCATCCTCATCGATGAGACGGGCGCCGAGATAGCGTACAGCCGCTTCGTCCATGTCGTTCGCGATGGAGGCTAGGTGATGATGGTTATTCCTGTTCTCGATTGCTTTATGCGACGCCTCTGGCTGGCATCGTCGCGCCTGCGTGGCTCAGCCTGGTAGAGCGAGTGATTCGTAATCACTAGGCCGTGGGTTCGAATCCCACCGTAGGCTCCTCTCCAGAAAGCCGCCGTTCGCGGGCTGCGGCCAAGGCTTCGAGAACTGGCATTGGACGGCCTGAGAGAAGGTCGAGACAAGCACCACCACCCGTCGAGACGTGGGCCATCCGATGAATGAGGCCACGCTGCGTGCAAAGGGTCACGGTATGTCCACCTCCAAGCACGGCGTCTCCATCCATTTCAGCACATGCATTCAGCATCTCGATAGTTCCGAAGGAGAAAGCAGGTTTTTCGAACACACCAGCAGGGCCGTTAGCGATAACGAGTCTTGCGCTACGAATCGCTACCGACAAGGCTTGTGCACTCTGCAGTCCAATGTCCTCGATGGGATCGTCAGAAGGCAACTCACTGATGGACACATCCACTCTTCCATCCTTGGTGGCTAAGGCCACGTCAATTGGTAATCGGATTCGAGATCCATGTGCTTGCCACAATTCCTCAGCTTCTTTCATGGTTGAATCGAAGACGTCGCCAAGTTCACGCTCAAGGGCCGAGAAGCTTGCTTGTCCTGGCTCATGTCCTGCGAGTCTCAAGAACATAGGTGCTGCACCCCCTACCATCCAGACTTCATCGATACGATTCTCTTCCAGTAGTCTGCGTGCGATTCGCACTGTGTCGTCGAGTTTGATACCTCCTAGTACCGCAGCAGACGGAGAGACCTGCCCGCGAATTGCATTGTTGAGTGCTGTAACCTCCTTCATCATCAACTGCCCACCTGCAGCGGGGAGCGTATGGGTGAAACCAACGGTGGAGGGAGACGATCGATGAGAGCATGCGAAGGCGTCGTTCACGAAGACGTCTGAGACCGATGACAACTCACGTACGAAATGAGATCTGACCATCTGTTCGGGTGAAGCACGGGAAAGCGCAATCTCTTCGGCTAAGAAACGAACGTTATCCAGAAGTAGAATTTCGCTGGGCTGCAAATTCCTGATACGTTCCAAGGTTTCAGGTGCGTGATGCAGGTCCTGTGAGAGTTGGACGTCTCGCTTCATCATGTGTGAGAGTGCTCGTGCATGTGGGGCTAATGAGGTGTAATCGGCTCTTCCAGGTCTGCTCTGATGAGCCAGCATCACGACTGGATTTCCAGCGAGCCGATCGAGGGTCGGCATGATCTCCTGAATTCGGCGCTCATCGAGGAATGTTCCTGTCCTCGGATCGATGGGCGCGTTGATGTCTACACGTAGAAGAATAGTCGCCCCGCTGAGTCCGAGGTCGTCGAGACCATCGATCTCCACCTTACGCGCTACTTGAGCAGGGGGTTCAAAGGCTTCGGTCACACGTCGGCAGGGAAGGTGGGACGGTGGACCGCGTGACACTCCTGATCGCGATCTTCGATGTA
>CAZMJD010000061.1:0-8183 GCA_964566385.1 uncultured Candidatus Poseidoniales archaeon
GGCCGAATCATCGACGATGGTAGGCTCATTCGTGGCAATGAAGACGGTAGCATGGTCACTATCCCAATCGAAATCAGCAAGCGGTAGGATAGTGAGACCTGCCTGATCAACCATCTCAACAACAATGCTCAACCTACCATTGAACGGAACATCCGAAATAGGTAATTCGGTAAAGACTAACTCGACCTCACCCGGTCGCCCTGCACGAGATATTTCTCGTTCAATCATCGTATAATCTGCGATATCTAAGGGAACATCATCTTCACTAGACTGAGCATGATAGTAGAAACGTAGCCATGAACCAAGAGCGAGGTCATCGTGAACGGTGACAGTGATGTCGAGTGCTCGAGAAGGATTCCACACATATCCATCAGCAGGTAGTTCAGAACCACCTTCAAAGAGTGTAATGCCAATGAGTTCAGGTGCCGATTCATCGAGGATGAAAGGACGAGATTGCTCTGAACTTGTTACATCATTAGCTCCCGAATCATCGGGCAGGCCGCCGATATCTGTGATGAAAGGAACCATCGTGAACTCCTGGCCCTCACCACCAGATAGCACCTCGGGGATCGTTGCGGTCCCAGACCAAGTACCATTTGCAAAGACTGTCATCAGGTCGACGTGTTCGAGAACCGAGATACCGACCTTCACGTCATCCGGATGAGGACGCAGGTCTGGCTGACCTTCGAAACCAACGATGCCGGCGAAATCAAATGTCTGACCAATGCTGGCGTGGAAGGCCTCGACCTCTTGAGTCAGGTCGAATCCTGCGCTGTTGAACAATGAAACGCTCCCGACTTGAACGTCATTCTCAATGGCAGGATAGCGAGGAGTACCCTGAATCTTTGACCTCGGCTCAACAGTATCGCCTGACGTCGACCAAGATTGCACCGACCATGTGATGGTGCTCTGATCATCTGAGGACCAGGGAACTGTGAAATTCCAATGGACAGTGAACATCGTCACAGCTCGAACTCCAATTGTGGAGGGACCTGACGTCACCGAAGACGAGGAATTCAGTTGTAGGAACTCATGCCCTGCGTTCTGCGTGAATCCAGAAGCCCCCAGATGGGGGGAAGACAATTCGAACACTACATCGTCTCCACTGGCCATCGAAGCGGTGAGAGTGATGCTTTGAATGGCATCAGCAGCGAACAAATGAGCATGGGTTGTTGAAACGGTGAACGATTCACGGTTAGGCACCATGGTCGAAGGCAGGCCCAAGATACGATCCACAATCAGAGTCTCGTGCTCTATTGCACCATCCAAAGAAATCCGCCCTCCGCTTCCATTAATGGCGAGGGGAATAGGGTTCGGCTCCACAGAGCTCACACGACCGGCATCAGCTGCAGAAGCAATCGTCGAGAGGTTCGTGCTAAAATCATAGGCAAGGCCGAAGGATGTGAAGCGCAGGTTAGCAGTCTGGTTTGTGCTGGCCATCATATCAACCTCAACGAAATCGTTACCAAAACCATCCGTATGAACAACTGGCTGGGAGAGAAGAGTTGAGAGCAATGCCACATTAGTGAGAGTGACAATGGCTGGAAGGTCAGCAGCCGTGAACAGAGCAACGTTGACTCCATTGATCTGCACAGACAGAGTATCTCCTGAAGCCAAGGCACCGTCCACACTGAACCAACCATTCCGAACACTGGTGGCATCCGCAGGAAGCAGAGCAACTCCACCTGCGACAGCACCTGCACCAGTCACAACCGGGATAGAAGTCGAAGGATTGGAGAGATTGACCGTCACACCCGCTGCATCCACGGTAGCATGCCATCGATTCTGCCACCCCAGATACCCATAAGACGGAGATGAATCGAAGAACCAATCCACTACACCATCCTCACCGATGTCCAAGGAAGGGTCAAGTGCAGGTTGATGGAAGCGTCCGATAATCTCCACATTGGAGAGATGAACGCTCGAAGGAAGTGTGAGATGAAGGCTGTATCCTGTTGCTGGTTCTTTCAGAGTGATACGACCAGGTCCTGTTCGTTGACCCAATACATTACCTGAATCATCAACCACCTTAGTCACAAGAGTGTTGGTCATAGTCATGATGTTCACTGAATGAATCGGACGGGAACTGAAGACATAATCTGAAACAATCGTAGCGGGCGAAGCACCAGTGTTGTTCAAATCGCCAGTTGAATTATCAAATTGAACAGAAGACGGAAGGGTCCAACCGTGTGTACTGTCAGGGGCAAGCCAGCGGTCAGCACCCACCGAGAGATTCCTCACAAGCGGGGTCGCGCTGGACGAATCAGTTCCAAGTTCAAGATCAAGGTGAACCAGAGGATGAAGATCACGGTCCAGGCCCGCAAGAGACATAGGAAGCGTGCGATTGACAAAGCCATCAATTGGCAGGCTGCTCTGCGCATCCACGATCGTGCCAGTCACCCAGGTCCCATTGGGTATCTCTGCTTCAGCCGCCACCCATCCAAGACCATGATCGGGGACCAATAAGGCAGGAGAACGCCAAGAGCCACCCTCAACGTATTCATTGACCGCCAATGAGATGTCATCAAGATACCAGCCATCGTAAGTGATCGAACCATCGGACCAGAAGATGAATTCAGCATTGATCTGCTGCCCCCCGAAACCTGTCAGCTCAAGAGTCTTGGTCACCCATGACGTAGGGGATGGGCACACGCCCTGACCCGGACCCTCAAAGATCCCCGCACCTGGATGCGGAGAAGAGGTTGAAGTGCGAGTGTTATCCCAGTATCCGACAGGAGCAGTGGGATTGACCTTCGCAGTGGTGTTGCTCTCAATGTAGATGGTCCCAAAGTCATAATTTGATTCCGAGCACATCCAGTGATCGAAACTCAATGTTGCAGTTCCCCCTACAGGAACTGAAATGGTAGGAGATTTGAGAGATGCCTCAACACTGTTGTCGTAGTTACCATCGATGACGGTTCCAACGAGCGCTGACCCCGTCGGGGCCACCGAAGGACCATAGGTTGAGGAAGGAGTGCCGATCTCCCAGCCAGAAATACCAGTGGTGGAAATCTGCCAACCTGGAGCAGAGGCATACAGATTGTCGAAATCCCATACCTTGGTGTCCACGAGTCCACGACCGAAGTCATTAGCCCTCACCCAAGGGTCTCCAGCCGTGTTACCAGTGGCCACCGAATGCGTTGCGTTACCAACAGAACCGAATGGGTCCGAAATGAAGACTGTGCTCGTGTTGGCAACCACAAGGTCATCGAAGAAGGCGCCCTCCCATCCATCACAGACACCTCCACATCCTATGATGAAATCAGAGTAGATCCGTATTCGCAGCCACGTTGTGGGGTCCCCGGCAAAACCACTGGGTAGGGAATACGAAAGCCAGACCCAGGTCCCACTGTCAGCACCGTAGTTCGTTCCGTTGAAGGTGACGCCATTACTCGGGATATCGGTCGAGAGTGCCGTCCAGCCGGTGGCATTACTGATATTCGAGGTTGAATTGCTGACACTGATGACGAAATTGTCGTAACTCGACCCTTCTAGATCCCACCAAGCTGCGATACCTAGGGTCAGAGAACCTGAGGCAGATGAGAGATTCATCGGAATGACGAGGCTAGCATCGAGGTTGCCATTGTAGGCCCCGATGCGGTTACCCGCAAACCATGAACCTGGCTGGGACCCGGTTGCAATGGACACATTATCTACCCAAGCACCAGGGCGAAGCACCGTGGCGCCAGGAAGAGTCCAAGCTCGAATTCTAAAGGCGACATAAGTCGCATTCGCCGGCACCGTAACGTTAGATAACTCGAATTCAACGTGTTGCCAATTCGTGAAATTAACACTTGACCAAACGCCAAAGCCCGATGAAGCTCCCCCCGGGGCAGCAGCGCTTGCATCAATCGTATTGGTGTAACCTGCGACCGGGTGGACGTACTTCCATGAGGTCCCATTGTCAAAGGTCACTTCGACCCATGCCCCATCGCCACCACCATTGGTGTTTGAAGACGTTCTGAAATGATGCGCAATGTCAAAGGAAAAACGTGTATCATTCTTATTGGCGGAATTGAGGAGAACTGGATCAAACTCAAGTATCGCATCTGAACCAGGGGCAAGGTCACCACCCGGCGAAGTCGACGCTGCTGCTGAACCCGTAGATGCAGCAGCAGGGCCCCATCCAGAGCCAACCTGCTGAGAGCCCTGCTGACCTGATGTAGCGGTTCCAAGCAAGTCTGCCCCCCAAGACGCACCGGCACTATTGGTGGAAACCCCTGAAGGAAGGTTGTAGACCAACGTCTCAAAACTCTCCTGCATTCCTGTGCCGGGGGCAAAATCCAGGCGCAAGGCCTCTTTCTGACCGTCAACTGAAACATTGCTCGCTGCACCCACTGAGAAGTTACCAGGTCTGGAAGCACCTGTCCACCATTCACCCGATCCAGCATCGGTCATCACAGGAGTGGAGGCTGAGATCCATCCCTCGAGAATGGTACCATTGGCAGGAACCTCCCAACCCGTCACATTTGAGGAGCCAGATGTCGACACGATGGTCGGACCGATGTACACAGAGGTCGTGGCTGATGCAACGGGGAGAAGAAGCATGCCAGCAACAAGAAGAAGAGCCAAGCGAGAACCCGAAGCCTCACAACGCTGGCGCTGGCGCTGGCGCATATCTTCTCGTTGTCAGGCTCGGTCATCAATCTGATGGTCCTAGACATCTGCCACTTCAAGAATTCCTGACTAAGCTTAACATTCACGAGAGGAATATTGACGTACGTCATTATCAAAGGTCTATTTATCAGTAAGAGAGTCCAAACTCGTGCAACACTCACCGAGGTCAAGCACTTCGCTGAATCATGGTGGGATGGCACATCTTGGAAAGATTGACTGAAGGGAGTGGGCGATCAGCTCGAGCACGATAGCATGGAGCAACCCACCCTGTGCCTAGCCCATTCTGGCCTTTTCAGGTACCAGTCAGCCTGCATGTCTGGCTGCTCGTCATAGGGGTGTTTCAGCAGTTCGTGCAACTCGCTGACCAGAGAAAAATCGCCCTCTTCCGCCTGATCAATCGCTAGTTGAGCCATCCAGTTCCTCAGAACATATTTCGGATTCGCACGATTCATCTTCAATCGCCGATCGGGGTGAGCTAGTGAAAGGTATCTGCTCAACCAATCTTCCCATTCACCGACAGGTACTGAGGAGAGATCATAGAAGCAATCCTGTATCTCATCGACATCTGGTTCAACCAACTTAGCCAATTGGCGGAAGAAGAGTGTCATATCAGTCTCAGACCGATGGAAGAGACCTATCAATTCGCTGACCATCTCTTCATCGAATTCCTCAATTCCGAGTTTTTCGCACCACATTATTCGAGAGGCCTTAGAAAATGTAGCACTGTAATGATCCATTATATCCTGTAGGCCAGCAGTGTCATTCATCAGAGGAGAGATTGATTCCAACAAACGTGCAAGATTCCAGCCGGCGATCGAAGGCTGTTGACCGAACCGGTATCGTCTGTTGGCAAGGTCAGTCGTATTTGGAGTCCAATCGAGGTCATAGTTCTCAACCCATCCATAGGGGCCATAATCGATGGTCAAGCCATGGATGGACATGTTGTCAGAATTCATGACGCCATGGACGAATCCGACCCGCATCCAGTGAGTCACCATCATCGCAGTCATCTCTGCCACCTCCTTCAGCCAATCCAGAAGGAGTTCATCACCCTCTGAATCCAGATGTGAGAAATGACTTCTCAATGTGTGATGGACCAGAGTCTTCAGAGATTCTTCATCCCCTCGATAAGCATGAATCTGGTAAGACCCGAACCGCAGGAAACTCGGTGCGACTCTACATACAATGGCCCCAGGCTCATGGGCAGAGTTCCCATCATAGAGCATGTCGCGTAAAATCTCCTCACCTGTCGTGCAGAGTGACAACGCACGCGTCGTCGGGACACCGAGATGGAACATCGCTTCACTACAGAGGAATTCTCGAATTGATGAACGAAGGACTGCTTTTCCATCAGCTGTCCGTGAATATGGAGTGATACCGGAGCCCTTGAGCTGTAGTTCCATGACCCCCTCCTCAGTTTCGACCTCGCCGAGAGTGATTGCTCTGCCATCACCAAGCTGCCGTGCCCAGACCCCGAATTGATGACCACCATAGCACTGAGAATATGGTTCCATACCTGCACAGAGTTCATTTCCCGCTAGGAGATTCGCTTCCTTCCTATCAAGACCTAGAACCTGTGCCATCTCTTCCGACCAAGCCACCACTTCGGGATCAGGAACCTCAGCAGGGATGACCTTTGACCAGCAGGCTCCAAGGACCTGACGGGGAGAACCCCCCTCGACACGGTCACCGGGAGTCTCATCGATGAAACGATTCAACCAGCGTAGATCCGCCAGACCTCGCACATTTCATTGGAGGTCCCTCGTCACTTCAACATTG
Source organism: uncultured Candidatus Poseidoniales archaeon (assembly GCA_964566385.1). GTDB lineage: Archaea > Thermoplasmatota > Poseidoniia > Poseidoniales > CAYMED01 > CAYMED01. Next base: position 6,397 of record CAZMJD010000061.1, read on the forward strand.
GTCATGACCTGACATCTGAATGTCATCCAGGGTTAGGTGAGAACGATGGAAAATGATTTGGACATGTGAGAGAGTGACGAGGGATGAAGCGACGGAAGCTGCGCATGACCATTCCGACACATCGGGTTCTCGAAGGAGGAGGGTTCCCTGTGCGGCGCCCCGCTGCAATGGGCCAAGAGATGAGTCCATTCCTTCTGCTCGATGAGATGGGACCAGTGGATTGGGGCCCTAACGAGGCGATTGGAGCTCCTGCCCACCCGCACCGCGGTTTCGAGACGGTCACATATCTGCTTGAAGGACGTATGCAGCATGAGGACAGCGCCGGAAACAAAGGCAACCTCGAACCAGGTGATGTTCAATGGATGACTGCTGGACGAGGAGTCATCCATTCCGAACTTCCGCATCCTGAATTCCTCGAATCAGGAGGTAGGTCTCACGGATTCCAGATCTGGGTCAACCTACCTGCCAAGGATAAGATGATGGCACCTCGATACCAAGAGATTCCTGCTACCAAGATTCCACAGGCTATATCTCAGGATGGCAAGGTTTCAGCCCGGGTCTTAGCAGGGAAATGTCTTGGAGTCTCAGCAGTTATCGAGACAGTCATCTCAATCACATACATACATCTCACCATCCATCCTGGTGGGTCGATCATTCAACCCATCGAAGCTGGAGAGAATGCGATGATCTATGTCTTCGAAGGGCAGGTCATGGCCGATGAATCGACCGTTAAGGAAGGTCAGCTCGGCATCCTCACAGACGGTGAGGAAGTGAACCTACGTGTCCCAGAGGACGCCAAAGGAGTCACTCAGATGCTCGTTCTCGCAGGTGATCCAATCAACGAACCGATCGCCCGTTACGGCCCATTCGTGATGAACACCGATGAGGAAATCAGGCAAGCCATCATCGACTATCAGAATGGGACACTGACTACGGAGCAAGAGTGAGGTTTTCGACTCAAACGACTTTACATTGGTTCAGCTACCAACGATTTTTTCTATTCTGGCTTATATCAGCAACCATGGGTTCGACCGCCTCCCGGCAATACACTCTACCAGTCGCCATCATTGTAATCCTCCTGTTACTGAGCACATCAGATTTCGATGCTCTTGCGGGCACTAACGAATTGGATCTCCAAGAGATGGCGGCACAACCAGTACATGTCACAAATCAAACCGATAGCGATGGTGACGGTGTACACGATGGAGACGACGCATGTCCTGGGACCACTGCAGGAACTCCAGTCAACGCTACGGGATGTCCAGAGGAAGCCATCTTCGTCTGGCCCGACGGGGTTGGAGGCTACCATCAAGGTTCGAAGCATTACAACATGACCTCGAATTCATCGCTGGCCACTCTGTACGAGGTCGATCACATGGTCGACAATGCCACCTATCTGATTGAATGGTATGTTGGGAACTCGACAACCACGCCCGTCACAGTGGTGGCGTCGGGTAACATCACAACGAACAACTCGAACAACAGCGGATCATCAGCTCTACTGCATGCTGCCATCTCTCTGCCAGATGGGTGCTATGAGGTCTGGGCAGAACTGCACAACAAAGATGCGAACCAATTCAGAGATGATGACGAATTCATCCTGTGCATCGGAACGTCAACCAACGCCTCTACGCCAGCAGCTTCTGACGGTGATGGAGATGGTGTACACGATGGAGACGATGCATGTCCAGGGACCACTGCAGGGACTCCAGTTAACGCGAAGGGATGCCCGGAGGAAGCCATCTTCGTCTGGCCCGACGGGGTTGGAGGCTACCATCAAGGTTCGA
>CAZMJD010000062.1:0-8125 GCA_964566385.1 uncultured Candidatus Poseidoniales archaeon
ATTCACGGTCCTACCCCTGTTGCCGCCTACCTTGACATCGAGCAGATTGTTCAGGTGGCAGTTGACCTTGACGTCGATGCCGTCCATCCTGGGTACGGATTCTTATCTGAGAATCCTACTTTCGCTGAACGTCTGAACGAAGAAGGAATCTCCTTCATTGGGCCATCTCCTGAAGTACTTCGAGTTCTCGGTGATAAAATCGAGGCTCGCCGACTAATGGGCGAGGCGGGTCTTCCAACCGCATCAGGTTCTAGCGAACCGATCGATGATGAGGATGCTGCGTTTGAACTTGCTAGCAGCATTGGCTTCCCCGTGATAGTCAAAGCAGCGGCAGGGGGAGGAGGCATAGGCATGCAAGTTGTGCAAAATCCTGACGAGTTCAAGGATGCCGTTCGTTCTTGCACTTCAAGAGCGACCTCCGCTTTCGGTGATGGCCGGGTATTCGTAGAGAAATTCATTGAACGTGGCCAGCACATTGAATTCCAAGTGCTCTGTGATGGGACTGATGCGATTCATTTTGGTGAGCGTTTCTGTTCGATTCAGCGTCGTCACCAGAAGGTCCTCGAGGAAGGTCCTTGGCTGAATGAGGAAGAACGGTCAAGAATAGGCGATTCAGTCTGTCGTGGTGCTGAATCTGTAGGGTACAGTGGCCTTGCCACATTCGAATTTCTTCGCGGTGCAGACGGTTCATTCGCCTTCCTTGAGGTGAATCCGAGAGTCCAAGTTGAACATACGGTCACTGAGATGATTACAGGTGTCGATCTGGTTGAACTGGGCATTCAAGTTGCAGAGGGCTCCGCTTTGCCCATGTCACAAGAAGATGTCAACATCACAGGCCACGCCATTCAATTGAGAATCAATGCAGAGGATCCGAACACATTCCACCCAAGTCCTGGCAAAGTCTGGGATTGGACCATGCCGAGTGGTCCAGGCGTGCGGGTTGATACCCATGCTCATCCAGGGTATGAGATGCCTGAGGCATTCGATTCATTGTTAGGGAAATTGATCATTCATGGTTCAGACCGCGATCATGCCATTCGCCGAACACGATCAGCTTTGGATGAGATTGAGATATCTGGTGTTCGTACCCTGTTACCTCTTCATCGCCGGATTCTTGCAGAACCCGATTTCCTCGCAGGAGATGTGACGATACATTATTTGGAGGAGCACCCGAATCTATTGCAGTCCTAGCCTATTCTGCGTAGTCCAAGCACACCCTTCTTTGCTTCAACCTTGACAGGTTCTTCTCCGAATGTTCGCAACCCCTTACTCGTTGTTCGGGACGTCTTCTCAAGAGCCAATGTCTGCTCTTTGGCAGATGCATCGCTGACACTTGAGACAAGACGTTGGAATGATCCAGCATCGGACATTGCAGCGTCTTGATTTGCGCGGAGCCTCATCAGTTGGGAACTCGTGAATTGTGATTCAGGTTCGACATCCAAAGGGTGTCCTCCTGAGTCCTGATAGACTTCAGCATAACTCTCAGGTACGAATCTTGCCCCTCTATCCATGCGTTGAAGGACGTGATCGAGGCTCCTTGATGCGATGGATAACATCTCTGAATCCTCCCTAGAGCGGCGATTGCCTATTCGCCGATATCTCTGTTCACCATTGAATCGGCAGATCATGGCTGCAAGATTCGGCCGATCGATCAGAGCAGGGTGGAGGACGTCCTTTACCTCCTGTTCTTCCACTTCTATGGTACTTGAAATCTCATTTTCTTCGACTGTCTTTTCGGACCTGACTTTCCTTGCTGAACGCACTAGGCCAAGGATGGGTGCAGGGATCTCCTGTGAAACACTGTCTTGAATCTCATGATCCTCTTGGATAATGGTTGCTTCTAAGACACCGGTCATCAATGTCTCAGCAGATGTGGACGATTGTGAAGGAGAAGCGAGGTTCTGTCTTGAATCATCCAATGCTCTCGATGGCTCAGGGATGGGTACGTCGAAGAGTGTGGCATCGAAATCTGTATCGAACCATGGGCCCAGTACTCCAAAATCACCATCACTCTCATCGCTGAGAGCCTCACTTGAAACAGATTTTGTAGGGGTGGATGTCTGAAGTGCTCTCAGTGCCCTCAGACCTGCACCATCGGACATTGGGCCTAATGGCACATCCCTCCTAGATTCCTCTTCATTTGATTGGGACGTTGCTGCTACGCCTTGGCCAACTTCCTCGCCTATATTGGATACGTCAATGGTGTCCAACAATGGAGCCGGTTCGACGTGAGAAGGATTTGTAGTGGACTCATTGATTGGCTCAGGTTGGGACAGAATCGCATCCACTTCCTCGATAGCTCTCTTCATGTCATTCCCCCCTTGCATTCTCAAGAGGACGAGACTAGTCCATGTGAGATCCTCCTCAGAACCATGCAGTGTCAACCTCTCACCCCTATTGGTATCAATCAATAGGGATGGGCGACGCATCGTTATCCATGCGAGGACTCCTATGCCAGCGACCACTGCTACGGGAATCGCTGGCCTGAGTGTCAACACGCGGAGAGCGAAGAATGCTAGTCCGCCCCAGACCAGAGTCACCCATCCAGGAATCATCCAGATTGAGCGTTGCCGTATTGAATCAATTTCAGATAAGCCCATTGAGATTAATGTCTTGGTATTTGAACGAAGGCTTAGTAGTCCATCGGTTAGCACTAACTTGACATCTCCTGAATGTCCTCCCAGCCGAAGCCCGTCCCTGAAGGCCGGACTCGGCCGAGCATTGCTCGGCTCGTCCACGTGCATCCCAGCGAGTGATGGATGCTTTGAGTATATGAGAATGAGGGCAGAAGTTCAGATATCACGATGTTTCCTATGAATAGATACTGCTGAGCCATCAGATGCCGGCATTTACCCCGTCCTAGAGAGTAGATCGGTCCGAATCGATTCCGCTTCATCCCAGAGTTGTTGTTGTTGTTCGTTCTCTGGGATCAGTTGTGGAATTGGAATTGGTCGCCCTTGGCTGTCAATGGCGACCATGAAGAAGTAACCGCGGCAGATTCTTTCTTCATTCCAGTCTGCCTTCGTCATACGTGTAGCGGTGACCAAGCATCCGGCAGAGTGTGTGGACGTGAACACCACCTTCGCTTCAATCTCAACAAGATCACCTAGACGAGCCGGTAGTTCGAAGGTCAGTGTATCAATAGATACGGTCACAAATTCACGCCGGGCGAATTTCGAGGCTACGATTCCTGCGGCCTTGTCCATCATAGAGAGCAGGCGGCCGCCGAAAAGCGTTCCATAGGCATTCGTGTCAGGAGGCAGGACCTCTTCCATTAATGTCACAGGTTCGGTTGAGTAGGGCTCGGACACAACGTGGCCACCAGCAGCACACCTATGAACCCGATGAAACCTTCAGTGTACGCGGATTCCTTGCAGTTTTATACAACGCTGGCCTCGGAGCATTGAGCATGAGCCGTCGCCCCATCCGCCGTACCGCGAGCCTCATCTTGTTGATGCTCTTCCTTCCGGTGGCTGCAGCAGATACCATTCAGATGTTCACCAACGGCTCGGATTCCGCATCCTTCGGGACACAGACTAACATTCGTACTGACAGTGGTTTGCTCTATGATGGCGATTCTGCGAAGATCAGCATCCCTGCTGATCACTCAATTGTTCAAGCCTCACTCAACATCTCCGTTGAACCTAGCATCTCTTCCGGCAGTATCGTTTATCCCGCCCCGGGCACGGCAAATCCGTGGGAGGATTATGCTGAAATCTATGCGAGTTTCGTTGGCGATGGCTCGGACACAGCTCTGTCAGATGAAACGAAAGACTCTCAGATGACTGTCACCGACCCTTATCTCGCATTATTCTCAGAGGGTAATGGAAGTGATTTCGAGGGAGATGATGGTGGATTCAAGTCGACGACCAATACATCTGAATTGAAGGATGGCTCAGATTTCCATCTGAACAGCACCTCTGATTTCCGTAAGCCTGATGGGACACCATCCATGGAGAAATACGAAAATGGCTTCCCAGTGAATGGTTATGAATTTGGTCCCATTGCTGATGGATGTTTAGGGGGAGATACCAATACTTGCTGGGGTACGAACTTCGACGATCACGATTATCTCAATGACGGGAAAACAAATGAATGGGAGTACCTAATTGAATCGCCGATTTACGAATACGCCAACTCCAATCCTGTGCTGACCTTCAAGTCCTGGCATGGTCTTGCCGAAGTGGCCAATGGACCAATTGACTGTGCTTATGTTCAGGTGGCGGAGGGAAACAATCTCGAGGAGTTCGATGAGGATCGTATCCAATGGACAGCAATGACTCTCAATGGTTCGACACCGACCAACTCCCAGGTCTGGACTTCGACGCAACAGGATTACATCAGCAACAATGATTGCGACGGCCCTGGAGCACCTGAGAATCCTGAAGGCGCCCCTTCACTTGGTGACAAGGTTCTGACTGGTCGCAGTCAGGCAGCATCTGGAGGGGGCTCTGGGTGGGCTGATGTGAAGTACGACCTTGAGGAGAATGGTATCTACTCAAGTTATGTGAAATTCCGCTTTGTGATGGAATATAACAAGCCAACAGGTACTCTGGAAAACGACTCCCTTCCGGGCTGGTATGTGGACAACGTTCAGTTCGGTGACAAGAAGGTCAATACAGGTGTAGTGCTCACCCCCGCGGTCAGTACCTCTCAGTCTACCGCATCCGCCGGTTTTGGCGTTGCATTCGTCGACATCTATGAACCCGTGACTGGAGATGTCAGCATCAATGTCGTTGACACATACACTCGTGAGATCATCACAGATGATGCCGGTGTCGAGCTCAAGAATTTGCGACCTCCTATCATTGAATTGTGGGATATCAATTCCTCCAAGCATCCATCCATTAGGTTGGCCATTGAGATGTCCTCTGGACCTCATAACCTACGAACACCGTATCTCAAATCCTATCATATTGGCCATTCACTTATTGTCAACTCTGCCCAGAAGGATTTCATCACGTATGATGAAAATACATTCGTCAAAGATGGGACGATTGCCAGTGAACGCTGGAAACCGATTAACGGTTCATGGTTGCGATACACTCCAAAGGTCCCTGTTCATGGCCTTGAGAGTGCAGCTCTTGGAGATCGTTTTTCCCATCCTGTAATTGGTATCGATCCGTCCTTCATTCACGATTGCCCATCTTCCCCATGGGTCAATCTCAGTACGGGGAATAACACGTCAGTTTCTCTTTCCCTCGACCAGATTAACCAGTTACCTAATCAGACGCATACGTTGGACTTCAACATCACTTTCCCTGACATGAGTGCGGACTGTGCAGTGGAATCGTTTACCTTTGACCTGCAGTTCGGACTCTATCCAGAAGGACTTGCCATTGATATCGGAGGAGATGGTGATACCGATTGGTCGATGATGGACCCTGCCTTCGGGGCCTTTGGCCGCCAACAGATGTTCTATTTGACGACAACCATGGATGGAGTCTCCCGCGGCAGCCTGCTTCGTAACATCACAGTGGCGAGTGGTGGTGCAACTGCAGGCCAAGGTGTTGGCGGCCATTTCATTCTCCCTGCCGGTGCCGTAATCGATGAATCAGTCATCGGAGTTTTGGCGAACGAGGTTGGTAATTTCTCCCTCTGGCTTGCCACGAAGACTTCTTCGGGACCGGTGGTTGAGGAACATGTCACCGACTACCGATATGAATGGGGCTCCAGCCACCCGTCGTTAGATACCCATATGTCTGGCTTTAGCCGCGCCCTTCACAATCTTTCCACTCACCCAGATGTCGCCGCCTCTCGCGTCGATGATAATGGGGACACTTGGAATGAATACTATTTCATTATCCGGAATGCTACAGATGCTCAAGCAGGTTCGACTGAAGTACAATTAGGAGAGATGAGTGTTCGTTATTTCTGGACTACAGCCATTACTGATGCCCGCTCGAACCTCATCAGGGAATTAAATCAGGGTGCGTCAATCACACCTCCATCAGGTCAGAATACTGAGATTCCACTTCTGGTCTATACCCGTACAGCAGGGGGAGCCTCGTTTGAGGGTCTCACAGTTGTTACGGTGAAAGGCCTCGACTCGATTTGGGGATTCCGTTCATTCAATACCGGTTTGTATCCGACCGGTGAGATATATTCTCAGGAGACAACGCACCTATCAGCAGTGGCAGATTCCAGCATCAGTGGTGCACGCCTTGTCTTTGAATCAGAAACAGGTGATGCTGCCATCAAGTATGACGTGCAGACGAATACATTCACCGAAGAGGATCCACTCGATATCATCATCTTGGATGGTTCCAGCAGTGCCACCTCACTCGGTGCAGGCCAACTCAAGGTCACGTGGAAATTCCGCGTGAACACCAATTGGGAAGATACAGCAGTGGTCCAATTCTATGGCTCTACAATTGTGGACACCAATCTCGGTGCGAGATATGAGGGCAAACCGGTTGGCTACACCTTCGACCCAGACGGTGGAAATGCTGTAGAGAATGATGCCTACTTCAGCCAATTCGAGATTCACAATACTGCAGGGGTCCGTCAGACAGATTTCACAGAGGTGAGGACCACTCCTGAACTCACATTATCTGGTCAGGTGCGTCTAGAGAACCTTGACATCTCTCCAGATCCTAAATTGTACAATCTCTCACTGGAACGGTATGTGCCCTCAGATTCATCTTACGTTGTAGCTGATGTCTGTATGCCAGATGTACCCACTTCAACCTGCACAGTGACACATGGAAATTTCACTTGGAATCTCACTCTTTCCTCATCTGAGGAAGCAGTCTATCGTCTTAGAATTGATGATTACAGTGGTGGGGATTTGTTGGATGTGCCTGCTGAGATATCACCAGACCCACAATTACTGCCTCAGGATAACTCCTCAGTCTACTTCAAAGTCAACATCTCGAACGTCCAGAGTTCGCCGACAATCACGGACTTATCCTACAGGTTCGGTTCTGCAGGTACTGGTTTCCAGTGGCCGCTCCTTCCGTTGGGTGGCTCGACCTGGTTATCTCCAAACCGTGAGGGTGCAGGAACGCCTCAGATGATCAATGCTACCGTCAGGGACATTAAACAGACTCTTGGCGCCGTAACGATGCACTACTGGCTTTCTGGAATTGATGATAATAATCAGGATGGCCAAGCACAGGAATCCGAGTATGCTGAGGTCCCGATGACTCGGCAAGGGTCGGTTACGGACACCATCAAGTACTTCCACGCCGAACTGGATGATCGCCCTTCTGATCCAGGTGGGACGACGGTCATCTCTGTCTATTTCACAGGGGTCGATGATTTTGGTAACCCACTTACTTCTGAGGCGGACATCATCGAAAATGCAGGTGGTCCTGGTGTTACCAACGATCTGCTCACTTACAAGGCCATGAATGCAGCGCGTCCTTCCGCAGACTCTTTTTCTCTGTACGATGTTTATGGTAATGAGATGTTAGATGAGACGGCCACACTCTTCGCAGGGAATACATACGAGCTGTGCGTAGATGGCTCGGATTCAAATGGGTGGGTAGATATCAAGACAATCGAGATAGATTTGATGAACACCTCGAAAGGTGATCAACCACTCTCGATAGCAGATTACAAGATCATCTATGATCCTGAGAATGTGACATTCAGCCGTCCAGATGCTGGCGAAGTTTCAGTGTATGATCCCGATAGGTATGTCGTCGATGGTGTTGAAACGTCAATCATTGAGCTGGTCAGTCCCATGAATATCACGCGTCAAGATGGTGTATCTTACCTTCAAGATCCATTCGAGACGTCCTTCCGAGCATGTATATCCATTCAGTTATCATGTAATATCCCTGGAAATATCGTCAACAAGTCCTACATATTTGAACCGGTCATCAGGGTCATCGACCGATTTGGCTTCTCTTCTGCAAAGTCCAATGGTCTGAATTCATTCATGTATTCAGATGGACTTGTGTTAACTGAACTGCAGATCATTGAGCACAATGATGTGGACGAGGTTGATGTGCGTGACACGTGGATCTACACGAGTACACAACTCAATATCTCTGGTCGTTACGTCTATCTTGATGGCCTAGGCGAGGAGACTGATGCACTTCCTGAGGCACCTCTCACTCTTGGACTGTACAGGGAAGGGGCCGACCGACCCGCCGATCGTCCCTGGGATGCAGCT
>CAZMJD010000063.1:0-8110 GCA_964566385.1 uncultured Candidatus Poseidoniales archaeon
ACCTCTCAGTGGACATAGGAATCTGGATGATGTCATCAAAGGAGGCCGTCTTGATCTTGAAGCAACACACGATACTGAGGTCGTTGTCGATGCAAGTGGAAGTCTGGTGTTCGCTGGCCTCACCGACCCTCAGGTCCACTTCCGTGATCCTGGACATCCTGAGAAGGAGACCTTCTCGACAGGTTCGCTGGCAGCTTTAGCAGGCGGCATCACCGGTGTTCTAGACATGCCCAACACGAAACCTGCAACGACCACTGCAGCTCTCATGAGTGAGCGTCTTCAGCGTGTGGAGGCTACCTCGAGTGTACATCATGGGTTGTTCGCAGGTGCGACCCCTGATAACCTCGATGAACTACAGAAGATGGTTGGTTCTGTTGAGGGTCAAACCCAAGGTATGGTGGGTGTCTGTGGGACGAAGGTCTTCATGGGCTCATCAACCGGTGATCTGCTCGTTGATGGTGAGGATGCCCTTCATACAATCATGGAACACACACCCGGCCTAGTCGCAGTTCATGCAGAGGATGAGGATCGCCTTCGGTCCCGCGCCCCTATGTTCGCAGATCGTATAGACATCGCCGCGCATGCAGAATGGAGAGACGACCAGACAGCTCTGTTGGCGACACAACGTGCAGTCACAGCAGCCGAGGAGCACGCTCATCGGCTTCATGTCCTCCACCTGACCTCTGCCGCTGAAGTGCGTTGGCTCAGGGGGCGTACGAACGACCTTGTGTCCACTGAAGCACTTCCTCAGCATCTTACCTTCGACGACGAAGATGTCTTGGCAGAAGGAACGCGTCTGAAGATGAATCCCCCTATCAGATATGCCGAGGACCGGGATGAACTCTGGAGGGGACTCCATGATGGAACCATCGCTTGCCTTGCAACAGACCATGCCCCTCATGGGTTGGAATCCAAACAGACCGTTAGGGCCCTTGATGCTACATCTGGAATGCCAGGAGTGGAGACATCGCTACCTGTGATGATGACGCATGCCAGCGAAGGTCGTTGCACGCAGGAGGACATCGCTCGTTGGATGGCTGAAGGCCCAGCATTGGTCCATCATCTGGAAGGAAGGGGTCGCATACAACCAGGCTTCATCGGTGATTTCTGCGTGGTCGACCCAGAGATGCGCACGAAGGTCTCAGATGATGATGCATGGAGCAAGGTCGGTTGGAACCCTTGGGCTGGACGAGAGCTTGTGGGATGGCCAGTTCTGACAGTCGTTGAAGGCGTGCCAGCTTTCTCTCGCCGAGGCTCTGCATGGTCGCGGGGCGATCAACTCCTACCACCTGGTTCAACAGGTGGGCTTCTTCCATCCTAACTGTGGCAGAATCTTCATCGTGAGTCAAGGGGTGGGAAGAACGTGGCTCCACCTCCTTTGGATTCACTCGCCCCTGATGCATCGCAGGTTGATGCGATTATGGACGCAGCACGTATGGTCACCAAGTCTTGTCTTGAGATCGGTCGAAGTGAGAATGTGCTCATAGTTACCGACAATGCTACTCAACTCATTGGTCGTGCATTGTATCTAGCAGTCCAGGAGATCACACCTCGTGTGCTGTTCATCATGATGCCCGTAGCACATCGACATGGGGAAGAGCCACCCGACCCTGTTGCTGATTTGATGCGTCGTCAAGACGTCATCATCGCTCCGACGCGTCAGAGCCTGACACATACGAAGGCCCGGCTTGCAGCGACTCGCGAGGGTGCAAGGATCGCAACGATGCCTGGCGTCACCTTCGAGATGTTCACTCAAGGCGGTATGACTGCTGATTTCATCGCGATACGCTCGTCGATCCAACGTGCCGGCGCGAAGATCAGGAAGCGAAGCAAGGTCCTCGTCACTTCACCTGCAGGCACGGATGTCGAATTTGTCATCGCCAAAGGAAAGTGGTCCAAAGAGGACACAGGTGTCTGTAATCGCCCAGGCATGATCACCAATCTACCTGCTGGGAAGGTCTTCGCTATGCCCAAGGAAGGTACCATGAATGGTACGATCGTTCTTGATGGCTCCTTTGAATCCAGGATCATCGAAGATGAACCCGTGGTCCTCACTGTCGAGGATGGGCTTGTCACTGGAATCGAAGGAGGTGTTGTGGCCGACTACATGCGTGAGATGTACACTGCTGTCGATGCCGAGCTTCCGAAATCAAAACAAGGTCAGGTTTGGACAATGGCTGAGTTCGGATTCGGCATGAACCCTAATGCTCAGATCATCGGTAACGTCCTTGAGGATGAGAAGACACTTGGCACCGCTTACTTCTCCATCGGGGATAATCACGCTCTTGGTGGCAGTGTATCGGTGGGCATACACGTTTCAGCAGTGCTCAGGAACCCCACTGTCAAGGTTGGTAACCTCCAGATTCTCGAAGACGGTGAACTGCTCATCGGAGGGTAGAACAGATCGCCACAAAGCTGGCGCACTGCGTCAAGTAACTGGATAGGATGGGTTGACCCTCTCCGAAGAGAGGGCCCCCTCCATCCTGTGTTGGTTCTACCTTCTCACTCAGGCTTCTTCGTCTTCATCCCGGCGGGATGACACGAGGATAGCACCGAGGAAAGCAGCCACGGTCAGAGCAACTGGGAAGCCAGGCACGAAGCCAGCATCTGCATCTGTCGATGCGACGTTCGTGGCGACTGCCTCTGAGGCGTTTCCAGTGAAGGAGACCGTGTAGGTTGCTGTGAGTTGACCATCGGTCCAAGTGATCACGACGGTCTTGCTCTGGGATGCGTTCATTCCCTTGACCAGACCACTGGCTTCGAAGCTAGCGATGTTCTGCTGGCTGAAGGGCTCGCCTCCATCAACAACGACCTGAGCACTATCGAGCGATCCATCTGTTGGCGTGCAGACCACGCTGAATGGGATGTCGATCATTTCGGGTACAAAGAAGGGTCCGACAGAAGCTGTCGTAGCAGGCAACAGTTGGTCGATGCCTTGGTCGGCTACCTTCAGACTGCAAGCAGGTACTGATCCTGGTGAGGTATCTGTCGTGGTGTCATCTGTTGGAAGGAAGTCAGTACGGGCCAGTTCTGTGATCCACTCTGGTCCACAGTTCCATGTCTCCGTCTTGACTGTGATTCCGCTGACCTCTTCGATTGTTGTCTCACGCTTGGTGGTGAATCCGAGTGGAGTGCCTGCTGCATCGTAGCAGATCTGTCCATCAGGTGCGTTGTCACCATCCATGTCGACCTTACCATCTTCCTCGATCTTCCAGGTTTCATACTGGTCTGGCCTCTCTTCGGGTCGCAGGAGTTGTTCCTCCGAATCGAAGGTCATGAACAAAATTGCAGTCTCGGTGTTACTGGATGCCTTGGCGATGAAATCTCCAGTGGCAGGTCGGCTGGACATCAAATCGCCATCGCCGTTCTCGTCTCCAGTTGAGGCGACCATGAAGTCCACGTTCACGCCCTCGGATGTGATGTAGACATCGAATTCTTCGGTTGAATCACTGTCACCTGGACCATCTCCTGTGGGAATGATGAGGAGGAGGTCTGTAGGTACGCCAGCTTCCGTGTTTCCGAACTCCACAAGATGTCGCACATAGTCAGCGACCCAGACTTGAGAATCGGCCTGATACACTGGGATTAGGACGGGTCCGAGCAGTGCCATTGGACCGGTGACCTCGTTTCCGTCAGAGTCCTCGGTGAAGATGTATCTGTACTGATCAACACAGTCCATGAAGACGATTTCAGGATCGCCCTGCTGTCCTGGTTTCGGTGGTGCCATAACCATCCATGCAGGTCCGCATGGCGTCATGGCTGGACCGTGGTGCATCGGGTGGTCTTCGTCATTAGCAAGGCAGAATACACCGTCTTCAGGTGCTATTTCTCCAGCTTCAACAAAGAACACCTCTGGCTCGTTCGTGCTATCACGAGATGAGTGCGGGGAGAAGTAGCCATCGGCAGGCGCAATATCTCCTTGTTTGACGTCCATACATGAGTCAGAGTCACCATCGCCACCTTGCATGAACATCATGCACATCATGTCGCTCGCAGGTGCTCCTTCACAGATTTCCATCATCATATCGGCGCATTCACGGCTGGGTTCACCATCGTCGTTCGCAGCACCTCTGCAGCGCTCGTCCGTGAGGAAGATACAGGCAGAATCATCCTTCTTGTCTTCGCAGTATTCATTGATGGTGCGCTGACATTCTGGTGAGATGTCGTCCTCATCACACTCTGGCTTATGACAAGGTGAGTTTGGATCATTCCATGGGCAGAAATCATCGGCCTCGTCATCAAAGTGACAGTGGTCTTCGTAGACCTCTCCATCTTCTCCGAGTTCTCCTGAATGCCACTCTCCACCTCTTCGCTCGCAATCTTCCTGCGTCATCTCATAGTCGCCGTGACCTTCTTCGTTATGGTCGTGACCTTTGTGGTCATTACTGTCGCCATCTCCAGTGGCTGGATCGGCTTGATGTCCGGAAGTGGTCGAAGAGTCATTGTCGTGGTTGTGCATGTTCTCGTCGTCCTTCCTGTCTTCTGGTGGGCATCCACCATTGGTGGCGACTCCTTCCTCGTATGGACAGTGGTCCTGTGAATCATCGATTCCATCGCCATCGCTATCCATCTGACGCTCTTGCTTACCTTCGTCGTGTCCGTTCGGGCAATCCTCGACACCATCGTTCACACGATCCATCGTGACATTGCTGTCGTCTTCATCCCCACAACGGAATCTGTTGTCTGCCATGCCATCGCCATCGATATCGACAGGTTCGTCGGCTCCGTTCTCACAGTCACGGATTCCATCGTTGAGGTTCTCGAATGGGATGTCCTTGCCATCGGGGCAGGTCCACTTCGGGCCCATGTCATCGTCGCGCATGGGTGGTTCTCCGTCGTTCCTCTTCACGCCTTCATCAGAACCATCTTCACAGTCTTGGAAACCGTCGTTGACGTAGTCCATGATGACTTGTTCACCATCTCCACATGTGTGCCAGTTGTCGGTTTCTCCATCACCGTCGTCATCTTGTGGTTCATCAGAACCATCTCCACAGTCCTCTTCTCCATTGTTGACCTTGTACCATGGAATCGTCTGTTCCTCGCTGTTGGGGTTGCCCTTCTCTGAGTGACATACGAAGGAAGCGCCCTCGCCTTGACATCCCTGGTCGATACCAGGCGTGCGTGGGCATTCGTCTCGCGAGTCTGGGAAGCCATCACAGTCTGTGTCCATCTCACCTTCTGTGTAGCATTCTGGGTCATCCTCGCCAGTCTTGCGCTTCTCATCTTCCCCGCCTTCACAGTCATCGAATCCATTGTTCACAAGATGGAACTTGATCACGGTGCCATCACGGCAGGTGAATGTGTTGATCGTCTCACCAGTGGCGTCTTCCATGGTTTCATCTGAGCCATCAGTACAATCGAGTCGGCCATTGTTCACTTCTCGGAACTTGATGTCTGTGCCATCCTTGCACTTGAACATCTTCTCAGGTTCTCTCTCCTGTTCGAGTTCCTCATAGCGTTCATCTTCGCCATTTGCACAGTCATCATATCCGTCACCGACCCATTCCCAAGGAATAGTCATACCATCCTTGCACTCGAATGCGTTGTAGTTATCGTTGTAGTCCGTATTCTCTCTGGTCTCGAACATCCAACCGTACTCCTCTGCGAAATCGTCGACCTCGTTCTGAGTGACCATGCCATCTTCGTTACCGAAACAGGCATCGACGAACTGGCGAAGTCCAGTCTCCCGGACAGAACCACCAGCAGCTACCAAGGTTCCATCATCGAATTCAATGTGGAGCCAGACGTCCTCTTCGCTGGTGTGCCATGGTGGTCCATCGTCATGGTAATGGTCGTGACCTCGGTACACGTATTCAATCGTGACATCAGTCGATCCAGCTGCCAAGATACCAGCAAGAGATGGTTCCTCATTGTCACAAGGGCTTGGCTCGCTCCAGACAGTGTCGAAGCTTGCACCACTCGGTGCCCATCCGCCGTATCCTACGATGTCGAGCTTGATGTCGCTCTCGACTTCGATATCTTCCCAGTTGAACGAAACAGTGCTGCCTGGCTCAGGCTCCTTCCATTCATTTGGTCCCATGTCACTTGTCGTTGCCATGGTGTTCATCATGTCCGGCTCGAATCTCTGATACTGGGAGACCCAGATTGGTCCCTTGTCGACTGGTCCGTAGAAGTCTCTGATGTCGTAGTCCATCCACATGCCATAGCTGTAGTAGGTTTCGTTACTAGTACCCAAATCACCGTACACGACGGTGACCTGATCTCTATCGTCGGAGACGTACTCCTCTCGCCAGTTCGACTCATCGACAGCATCTCCTTCGTCAGACCCATCATCGCAGTCTTCGAATCGGTCATTGACATACTCGCCGGGAATCTCAGACCCATCGGAGCACATGTAGGTGCTCTTCCACTCGCCATCTGCATGGTAGCTGAAATCGTCAAAGTTGACGATGTTCCATAGCTCGTACTCGACTTCGTACTCATCTAGGAATCCGTCGCCGTTCAACTGATTGTCAATCGCCCCTCTGATTACTGAGCTGATCTCCATCTCCATGTTGAGTTCCACTCCCCAGCCATCGTAGACAGCCCCGACATGGCTTGGCACTCCTTCATTTGGCATGAAATCCTCGAGATCGACTGGCTTGTCTTCGTGCTCATCGTGGTGATGGTGTTCATCCTCCCACCTCCAGATGTCATCCTCAGTGAAATCGAAGGTGAAGTCGTTGGGCCCGGTATCAACGATCGTGAGGTTTCCACGCTGCGTGAATTCGAACCATTGATCATCACTGTCGTGACATCCCACTCGAACGATGTACACCCATTCTCCTACGATGGCATGCCCGAATTCACCAGTGATGCTGTTGGTATTTGAGGAGTCGGAATAGTCCATTCCCCAACCAAATCCGGTGACGCGTGACATCTCCATCTCATGTCGGTCTTCCACCCATTTGTCATTTAGGTCGAGTACTGCCCAGTTACAACGGTTCTGTGGAGGCATTGCTGGTTGCTCATCTGCCGAGTTCGCCATACCGAGGTCGTCTGTGCAATGATAGCCCTTGTTGTTCTCATCAGCTCTGCACCAGTACCACCATGTGGATTGGTTGTTCTCCTTGCTTGGGGTTCCTTCCCAGGAGCACCAGAACATTCCAGTCTCGTTCATCCCATTGTCCCAGTCGTCGAACCAAGCACATTCCTTTTCATGGGACCAATGTATCCTCTCCATTGTACTGAAAGCGTATCCCAATGGGAGATTTGCAGTCAGATTGATGTTGGTATCGCCATGCATTCCTGTTTTGTACATGTCAACTGTGATGGTTTTTGTTTCATTATCCTTGAGCTCGACTGTGGACTCGTTCTCCCAGTCCCACTTGTACGCCCAGTCGTAGGCCCCTCGGTATTCGGCTCTGTTGCTGTTCTCGTCACAGTGAGCCTCGACCTCGACTCCATACCTGCCGTTTGGAGCATCATCGAAAATCATGTCTTGCGCTAAGTGAACCTCTTGCTCATAGACCCAGTGTCGGTCCACGTGGCCCCACTCATTGAGCTTCATCTCGATGAGACCGACCTTGAACCAACCATTGTCACAGGTTGTTGGTAGATCGTTCAGGATCACTTCTAATGTGGCATCTCCGTATCGGTTGTTGTCGTAATCGTCGTTGCCAGGTCCATGATGGTGGTCGATGCCACCGGTAGCGACGTTCCATGCGAGCACGCCGGTAGCGTTACCGAGCACCGCATAAGCAACCCATGGTTGTTCCGGGAGGTCGAGGTACCACATGTCATAGGTGCTGGAGTTAGTGAATTCATCGACAACCAGTGACTCATCCTGCTCGGTCTGATCCTCGAAATCGATATCACCCTCTGGGAACAATCCTGCTCTTATGTCCTCAGGGTTGAATACCCAGACTCTGAGATTGTAATCCTCGGGCGCTAGACTGGGGTCCGTACCTGATGGAAGGTAGTTGGGCATGAATGAGAGATTCCAGTTGTTCTCATTGTCTTGGAAGCTCATGATCTCAACAGTGGGTTCTCCATGGTTGATGTGCATGTTCTTCATTCCTTCTTGCCTCGTGCTCTCAATATCGTTGCCGTTGTTATCGATTCTGTGAGTCTTCCAACGCAGCTCAGCGTTCGTTGAGTCATGGCCCAT
>CAZMJD010000064.1:0-8078 GCA_964566385.1 uncultured Candidatus Poseidoniales archaeon
ATTGGTGGATGGCGAAGATTCTGTTATTCAGTGTCCACTACACTCACTTCACAACAGAACATAATCACAACCATCACAAATGGGTAGGTACGGAGCGAGACCCTGCAAGCGCACGTGCATCAGAATCTGTCTATGGCTTCTTTCTGCGCACTGTTCCAAAACAATATCTTTCAGCCGCTAGTATTCAATCGCGTAAGGGCCGTAAAGGACTGAATAATCCCATCCATCAGGGCATGATCCTGCAGGTTGCAGTGATTATGGCCTTGATCCTGAGTCCTGTTCCTTGGGGAAGAGTTGTTGCTCTGGCATGGTTCTTTCAGGCAGTCGTAGCAGTATTCCTGCTTGAATATGCAAATTACATCCGTCATTATGGTCTCAGAAGGGCTGAAGATGAACGTATCTCACGTCATCATGCATGGCAATCTGAAGCACTGTGGTCCCGATGGACATTATTCGATTTAACACGGCATTCGCACCATCATCTCGAGGCAAGCACCCCTTTCTGGAAATTACGCACTTGGGATGATGCTCCACATCTACCAGTCGGATATTACGGATGTTTCTGGATCTGCATGGTTCCCCCTCTCTGGAAGCGATGGATGCGGACGAGGTTGTCCGCATGTCATGCTGCATCTAAGTCTGCTTCAGTTCGTATTTGACGAATGAAGTTGACAATGTAGTCGATTCCAGAATACACTGTTGCTAATGTCGCCAACATGATCAATGCAAAGCCGGCATCTGGTGTAACATCGAATCGGTAGAATAGGGGGATGCAGATGATTGCTACTGACTGCGTTAAGGTCTTGGCTTTGCCATATATCGATGCACTAAAGGAGATATTGCGGCGTTCTGCCTCACCCCGTATCCCAGTGATCAGGAATTCACGTGCAAGCATGGCAACGACTGCCCAAGTAGGAACCATCTCGGAAGACCACTGCATGGCGGCTAGGTAGACCATGGATCCCATGATCACAACTTTGTCGACCAATGGGTCGATTACACTCCCGAACACAGTCGTGCTCTCAAGGCGGCGTGCAAGCCAACCATCGAGAGCATCGGTTGCAAGTGCCAGAGCAAGAAGAAGTGGAACGACGAAGAGGACAATATCACCCGGATTATCTGTGAACCCATAGAGAGAGAGCAGTACGAAAACGACAGGAGCCAGAGCCAAACGACTCATTGTGATGATGTTAGGAATCTGACTCGGTCTGCTGCGAGATGGTGACACATCATGACCTCAGTTCATCGATTTGGAATCACGTTTCAAGAGAGCCACAAGGAAGAGAGAGATGACTGCAAAGCCGATGGCCGGCGAAGGTAAGACGGGATGTAGGCCAGATTGTTCTGAAGAGGGGGGTGGGGTTGTACTCCCTGAGGAAGTGGAGAGTGGACAATCTCTGGTGAAGTCAGAGTCTTCAGCATCACTCGAGTAGTGACACTGTGCCCAGACCTTTCCTTCATACCCCATCGACGGCATCCTCTGGGTGGTTCCATCGTCTTGGAATGTGGCAGTGACGGCGTAGTCAATGTAATCATGATCGACGGGGGGAGTAACTGAACCGGTCCAGACAGAACCATTACTGTCAGAGGTCATCACTACCCAAGACTCAGATTCAACTGGTGGATAGCAGAAACCAGTGATATCACAGATCAGTGGATTCAGCATCATCGTCGTGTTATTCGCGGCGGCAGCGGAAGTCAGCACGAGTTCGATCGACCAAGGCATCTCATCGTACGATCTATTCGAAGAATGAGTCATGGAGGATACAACCATCGAATCTGCCTCAAGGACGATTGCACCTCCCGTAGCTTCTGTCCCCACATCGGCTGATACCGAACTGAACATGAGGGCGACGGCAAGAACGATGAGTACGGCTCGCATCCAATCCATCCATAGGGTCAAGCCCACATGACATCAAGGTTCGCTCGGCCCGAGCGCTGCACAGAGCCATCCGGTAACGGATATAAACAGGCATCTGGTCGGCGGGGCGCAGCAGGTCATCCAATGGCACGAGGACTTCACCATTATGTGCGAGCCCGATGGCAGCAGCCGAAGGATTTCTTCGATCCAAAGGCTCGACGTACCCGCATGGTTGCTTGGAGGAATGAGCCTGTCATCACACGTGTGGAGAGACCCACTCGTCTCGACGCGGCACGACGCCTCGGCTACAAATCAAAACCTGGAATCACAATTGTCCGAACGCGGGTTCGACGCGGTGGACTGCGCAAAGGCAAGATACACATGAAGCGTAAACCATCCAAGGCAGGTATCAAGAAAATCACAATGGGAAAATCCATCCAACGCATTGCAGAGGAACGTGTATCACGTCGGCACCCGAATATGGAGGTCCTCAATTCCTATTGGGTCGGCCAAGATGGGCGACACAAGTGGTATGAGGTTATTCTCGTCGACCGATCACATCCCCAGATACTCGCTGACAAGGACCTTTCCTTCGTCGCACGTCCAGCATCTCGTGGACGCGCCTACCGTGGAAAGACAAGTGCTGGCAAACGCGGCCGCGGGTTGCACAAGAAAGGGAAGGGAACTGAGAAGTTACGCCCGAGTCTGAAAGCCTATCAGAATAGAGGGAAGTGATTCATCCCTCACCGCGAGAGGCTTCATGAGCCAAACCCTCTTGCTGTGTCCATGGTCGATGTCACGAGTCTGGT
The DNA here is from genome assembly GCA_964566385.1 of uncultured Candidatus Poseidoniales archaeon. Taxonomy (GTDB): domain Archaea; phylum Thermoplasmatota; class Poseidoniia; order Poseidoniales; family CAYMED01; genus CAYMED01. The sequence continues at coordinate 2,671 of CAZMJD010000064.1, forward strand.
CGGCATGACCGTTGTCTTGCCCAATGGACAGCATCTAGGGGCCGTGTACGATATCGTCGTTGATACAGAGAACTGGGGCTGTACGCACCTCTACGTTCGTGATGCGGATCCACGAATCTCTGAAGAGTCGATTCCCGTCGCCATACCATGGCGGTGGGTCAAAGCAATCGGTGACGTGATTCTGTTACGGTGGTTTCCAGATACACCTCTGAAGTTCGCTGGTGAGTGAACATGTGGATGCGGATCCACATTCTTGGAACTGCTTCGGGCCGTCCAACGAGTCATCGTGATGTTTCTGGCACAGTCATACAAACGCCAGAGGGAGTCGTCGCCATAGATCCTGGTGAAGGATTCCAGCAACGGGTATTAAGGCAAGCAAAAGTGATGGGTTCGAGCAAACCTGAATGGCGGCCTCGAATTTCACGTATTGATGCCATACTTCTGACCCACGGACATCTCGATCATGTTGCTGGCGTGCTTCCAATGATACACAGCATGGGTCTGGATGGCCGTAAACGACCTCTAGACATCATCGGTCCTTCAATATCTACCGCAGGAGGTGAAGAGGGAGATCCATTCGATCTGACCAACCAATTCATGATGATGCGGCGCTCGGGGGCGACTGAAGAAGTCCTTGGTTTTCCAATCACATTCAGAACTGTCGAACCGAATGAGGATGTTGTCATCAGCGTAGGAAATGGGCTGCGGTGCAAGCCATGGGGAACTGACCACAGAGTCACATCATGTGCATGGAGTGTATCACTCAGGGATCGGCGAGGGGTTGTCGACACCGATGCACTCACTGCACTCCATCTTGATGACGTTCAACGTGCTAGGTTGTTCCAAGATGGGGAAATCATTCTGAATGATGGAGAGAGGATCAAGGCTGATGATCTTAGAGGCCCTGAACGCCTAGGTTTGAGGGTCGTCATCTCGGGCGACACCACCGGAAATAAGTGTGGACTCGACGAATTGAGAGATTCAGTGGATGTACTGATACATGAGGCAACTTACACTGATGAGCATGCAGAACGGGCCGTGAAGAATACACATGCGACCGCGAGGGACGCTGGGAGGAGGGGGGGAGCGATGCAGGCGCGCTTACTTGTGCTCACGCATTTCAGCGCCAGATTGAAAGACGTATCTCAAAGTGTTGAGGAGGCCACCGATGAACATAACCATGTCATGGCTGCAGAGGATGGTGATATCTTACAACTCGATGAGGATAACATCGACCTACTGCGCATCATCGACGCTGAGCATCAATCGGTGAGAAGTATCAGAAGTGATACTTAGCCGGATGAGGGCCCGGGAAGGACGAATCTTGAAGTGTGAATGAATGGCGATTAAGGACATGAACAAGAGAGTTGCCTTCGTCGCCCTCTTGTTCGTCCTGCCCACGAGTCTGGTCAGCCCTGCGATGGGTGAGAATGGAAGGACGAGTGGGCGGGTCAATGACGGAATGTGTGAGCTATACGACCCATTGGCAGGGGGTGGAATCTTGACGGTTCCAAGTGGTGAATGTGCGGTTTACGATGTTGACGAATATGCTGTTGGAACGGTTCTTGAGATGACATTCGATGTCTCAAGTACACAGGCATGGGACCTTCTGGTTTTTGAGAAATCGGACTACAGCACCACATACATGGATAGGCAGTCAAACTATCCCGATGCCGCAACTAAGTATGCAACGACTATGTTCGGCATTACCCAAATCATTGACACATTCCGATGGACTACCACATCATGTGGAAGCAATAACGACATGTGTCATTGGATGATTGTGATTGACAACCTCGACCTGGATGAAACACCCCCCATACCTGACGCAGGCACGGGACTAGATTCAATCACGATCCAGACCATCTCTGTGCGAGAAGAAACGACGAATGCGACCACTCTGGTGGATGATGTGTTTCACGCTAATGGTGGAGTACCGAATGAAAAAGTAATGATTGGTAGCTTCGATCCAGGAACGGCAATTTCGATTGACGTTACCGCCCTGAAAGGAAGAGGGGATGTTTATCCACTGTTCTACGATGGAGACTGTGGTAAGCCTAACATTGGCGCCACCTGTTTTGAGATCTATGAAAGTGTGGCTTTTGCAGATGTAGGAGGATTATGGATCACCACTGCAAACAACGAGGCGCAATTACTCACCGTCATATCAGAAACTCCATTCTCACGCGATTCAACCACATTCACCGCCACTCCCGCATTTGAAGATAGAAGGGTTGCCATGGTCTTCGACACACAGGATAGGGAAGATATGGGGGATGCCAGTAAGGTCGATCTCATCGTGCATCTTCGTGTCACGTACACCCCTATCGTGATGGCACAGGCCAGCATCAAATCAATGAATCCAGCTGAAGTCAATACTGCAGTAACTGTATCGGGGGCAGATAGCCCGAATAGTTCGGGACAGATCGTTGAGCGATGGTGGACCATTGAAGGCAGTAGATGTGTTGTTTCGGGTGGGCAAGGCGAGTTAGAAGGTGGCACGTGTCAACTCAGTGAATCGGATGCCCTGATCGATATTGTCATGGAAAGTCCAGGGACCTTCAACGTCACACATCATGTCCGGGGTGTCGATGGGACAGAAAGTGAAGATAAGGTCGTCATCAAGTTCCAAGATACACTACCTCCCAACATCTCATCATTCGGATGGGCTAACGAGGGGTTTCTGACAAGCGGCGCTGAGTTTCGAGCCACCATTGTCGATAACAACATGCTGGATGAATATGCATGGTATGTGGATGGTCAGAAAATGGATTCTGGCGGGTTCACACAGGCCGGACCTGTTGAACAGACATTCCTGTTCTCACCTAATGAACGTGGAGATTATCTGATTCAATTAGTGGTCTCGGACGAAATGGGATTAGAGACAAGTTATCCTAAATCTGCGCATACCATATCATTCGTTGATGACCAAGACCCTGAAGTTAAGAATTTCAAAGCTTCAGCATCGCAAGTCCAAGTCGGTGAGAAAGTGACACTCAGAGCAGGTGATGTTACTGTCAGTGATGCCAGTGATCAGAATTTGATCACATACTGCTGGGATCTCGATTCAGGAGTTGATAGCAATGGGGATGGTGACGCCGTCAACGATTGTGACGAACAAGGCCAAAGCATCGAAGTCACTTCAGATACCCCTGGTGAGGTTCGATACGTCCTTACGGTCTCGAATCAGGATGGATTCTCAACAAAGAGGACCCTGAGCGTGAATTACTTCGAAGAGGAGCCATGGTTATCCATCTGGATGATTCTTCTTCCTCTTGTGGTCGCTGGAACAATTGCAGGATTCCTGTGGTATCGACGCCATCAAGACGAGATGATGATGAAGCATCTCGCCGAAGCTAAACAAAGCCAAGATGAAAGAAAAATGGAAGAGGAACGACGAGTGGCTGAGGATCCAGAATCCCAGAAAGCGATGTTCGCAAAATCAGCTGTAACTGCTCAGAGAGATTACGCCATCATGTCGGGCAGCATGGATCAACAACGTCAAGCTGCGGAGATGGAAATGGCGCGCCTTGCTGGAATAGAGGATGTCCAAGAACCTGTCACTGTTTATGATCTGATGAGTGTTCGAGATGATGGGCAAGAGCACACACTGCTCGAGGCGATTGATAAATCTCAGCCTGCTTGGGCTGGAGAGACGAGTGAAGAGGAAGTCAAGAAAGGAGACGATCTCGATGACCTGCTCGCCGCATTCGACCCATATCACGAAGCAGATTCAGGTATCTCGAGCCTTGAAATCACACAACAAGCGTATTCCAGCCATCGAGCAGAATGTGCTGCATGCACCGAAGTATTTGCCGTAGATCTCCCAATTGAGGCTGTCGAAGCGATTGTTGACTGCCCTGGATGTAATACACGCCAGAGGTTCAAACCGTGACCCAGACGCACAACAGATCATTTCGATATCGCCGTACATTGGTGATCTCTATTCTGATTGCGATATCGGGGCCATTACCTCTATTCTTCACAGGTACACAGGCTGCAGTCCTCTCAATCGATGAATTCGGTATCGTGACATCTGTAGGGGATGTGCTCGATAAAGCGAGGGAAAATCGAGCCCAGGTTGATATCGTCACAGATGGTGAAAATGCTATTCTGAACGTGACCTCATCAATCCATGCAAGTGGTCCAGACGACCTTTACGCTCGTAGTAATGATCTCAACATTCCTGGCCAATTTCTAGATTCAACGCCTAAGTTGCCAAGTCATCCGCTTCCATATGAATTGTTGAACGACCCTGCTCAGCGCCCAGCTGGCCTGCCAGATTCAATCTTCTCAACACTAACTTCGATCAATGACCTGATTATTTTGGTTGATTATCATGGGGGGGCAGTTCACCATCAGGCCTACGATAATGCTGGATTCTTCAATCTCGATTTCAGCGACTTATCTGCTTTCGATCCAACATCAAGTCGTATCGATCTGGATAACGATGGAAACGACGATGTGCGGGTTTCTCTAGGGTTATCAATCGTTGATCAAACGTTCGGTTTCAATCTCCTCGACCTCTCGGCTTGGATGAAGGCTGATGTTCGACTCACGGTCGATCTGATCGATGAGAACGACCCAATATGGACCAATATGGATACACTAGGGGTATCAGTCATGAAAGGACTCTCGTATGCGGATCAGACCTACATCTGGGTCATAGATAATGGGTTCACACTACCCCCAATGAACCATGCTCTCACCGTAGGTCTTGAGAAAATCGAATTAGATATCGAACCGACAGCAGTCATTGGAAATCTGCTTCCAGGAGAAGTTCCTACCGACTACTCACTTAGTGGAATACGGGCGCCGTATGAAATCAGTATAGAATCCTCGAATGTTCAGTGTCCAGACCCATCTGTCTGGGGCGACAAGGATCCACGTTCTGAATCAAGTGAAGACAGGCCTTGTGGCATCTCTGCAGGACTCGGGTATGTCAGATACCAGACGAATTCACTAGATGTGGCGGATATGTCTTACATCGATGCTACTTTCCATCCAGCAGAAGGAGAAAACGAACTTTCACCCCTCTACAACCTGACAATACGAAATGATGACTGGGATTTCTCAAATGGGGAGGAAGGACAGAAGTCTTGGGACACCATCGAGTACTACGCGACAGTTCCATCAGACGCGCGTGTCAGATATCATGAGAACCGTTCAGGGGTTCAATCAGAGGATGACCCAGAGGTTTGGGGAGATATCACTGAGGCAGAGGCATGGCTGATTGATCTGCCTGGAACTTCTTTGGACCAGACCGAGATTCTGAACACATTCCGCCAAATCGGGGCAGATCCGCGTGGACCTACACCACTACCTGGCGAAATGCCGAAAGATGCTGGACTCATTATCGCGATCAAGAATTGGAGTGCAGATAATCGACAACATGGTTCTACTCCAGA
>CAZMJD010000065.1:0-7928 GCA_964566385.1 uncultured Candidatus Poseidoniales archaeon
ATCTATCAGATTATCGAACCTCCCTTGACAAAGAAGGAGCGTGAATTCAAGGAAGAAATCATGGATATTTTCGTCAAATCGTTGTCGGCGAATATTGAAGAGATCGATGCAGATCCCAAGATCTATCTTCGTTCAGCTATGGAACGCATCGTCAAGGCCTACGGTATCAAGGCGAATGCTAAGTCAAAAGGCAAGATATTCTATTATCTTGAGCGCGATCTCATCGGGTATGGACGCATGGATGTTCTGATGAACGATCCGAACGTCGAAGACATTTCTCTTGATGGTACGGGCATCCCCATTTTCGCTTATCACAGGAAGTTCGAATCTGTAGAGACAACGTGCAGTTGGGACAACGACGATGAACTTGAATCTTATATCATCAAACTCGCTCAACGATGTGGAAAACACATCTCAGTTGCGGAGCCTTTGCTTGATGCTACATTGATGGATGGCTCACGAATTGTAATGAAATTGGGTCATGAGATTTCTACTAAGGGTTCGACCTTCTGTATCCGGAGGTTCCGTGAAGACCCCTTCTCACCTTGTGATGTTGTGGCCTTCCGAACAATGACTTCACTCATGGTTGCTTACCTCTGGATTGCCTTCCAACAAGGGGTTTCGATGCTCTTCGTAGGGGGTACGGCTTCCGGAAAAACCACGACTCTGAATGCAATGGCTCTGTTCATTCCGTGGCAGATGAAGATCGTCAGCATCGAATCGACTCGTGAAGTCAATATTCCTCATCCTAACTGGATACCTGGTCTTACTCGGCAAGGGTTCGGCGGCGAGTCCAGTGAAGGTGAGATCGGCGAGTTCGAATTGCTCAAAGCAGCACTTAGGGAACGTCCCGAGTACATCATTGTGGGTGAGATACGTGGTGTAGAGGCTTACGTTCTGTTTCAAGCAATGGCAACAGGTCATTGTGCATATTCAACAGTGCACGCAGATTCAGTTGCCTCACTTGTTCACAGACTTGAGAACAAACCGATCAATATCCCTCGTGTGCTGCTGCCCGCCTTGGAGGCAGTTTCCATTCAGATGCAGACCAGAATCAATGGTAAGCGAGTACGGCGTACCAAACAGATTGTTGAGATTGTTGGTATAGATCCACATAGCATGGAAGTCATCACGAATGAGGTCTTCAGATATGACCCTTCGACAGATGATTATTCCTTCAGCGGAAAATCGTTCATCCTTGAGAAGATCATGGTGAAGATCAATTTCACACAGGCTGAGATGCGTGATGAGCTGCGCACTAGGAAGCGGATACTTGATTGGATGGTCATCAATGACATCCGTCGTTCAGATCAGGTGTCTCAGATCATCACTGAATATTATGTCCGTCCTCAAGCCGTTCTGGCGAGGGTAGATGGGCTGCAGTAGGTCGACGGTGGAGCCATGGCGAGGAAGAAACTTCTCACCTCATGGGAGAGATTCTCTACTCGTATCGTTCATTCCTTCAGCGGTGGGGGGGTCAAGAAACGAGCGCGGGCGGATAAGGATCTGGCAGATGATCTAGCTAAGGCTCGTATGGCGATTACTCCCGAGGTGTTTCGCTCAACAGTGATTGTTTCGACCATTGTCACTTATGCTGCTTTGATTGTCAGTGCGGTGTTCATCCACCAAGTCATTGTTCCAGTTACTTATGAACAGACACAAGATCCCTCTTCTGTTGAAGAATGCGCATCGTGGGCAGTGAAGAATCCTACAGATATTGATCGCTCGAAGGTTGCCGATGGCTGTCCGCCTCCGATTTACTATACGCGCGAGTTTGGATTGGGTCAAACGATTCTCCTCTATGCTGTAGTAGCATTCCTCATCCCTTTCGGTCTGTCCAAGATGTACAGTAACAAGGCCAAGGCTGAGGTCAAACGCAGGTCTGCGAATCAAGAGAAATTTCTTCCATACGCAGCGTCGTATACTGCTGCCATGGCCGCGGCAAACGCTACACCCATGAAGATCTTCAAATCACTTGGTGAAGCCGAGGACCTCTATGGCGAGATTGCACACGATTCAGCCATGATTTATCGCGATATGACGGTTCTTGGCTATGACCTTCTCACCGCCGTGAAAATGGCCGTGAGCCGCTCAGCATCAATGTGGGTCACTGAATTTTTCCAAGGCATGGTTGGGACCCTCTCATCGGGTGGTAACCTGAAGTTATACTTCCTGAACCGCGCTGAAACGTATATGCGAGAAAATCGTACCCGCCTCACTGAATTCCTTGAGACGTTGTCGCTTTATGCTGAATCATACATCGTTGTCGCCGTTGCGATGCCCTTGTTCCTCATCGTCATGTTGGTGATCATGTTCTGGGTCTCTGGTTCTGGTGCGCAGTTAACCGAAGGCTTCCTCTATCTAGTTGTGCTTGTCGCTATACCTATGATTCATGTAGGTTACACGATGATTGTTTACTTGGATTCTCAGGAACAGAAGATGTGAGATGGTTCGATGGCGAGGAAATCCAAACGGACCATAAAGGTTGAACTCAACCTGCCCAAAGACGATGTGACAGAGAGTCGTTTGATCACCATTATTGTCATTTCACTGATTCTCAGCCTCTCTTGCTTTGGAATCTGGGTGACCAACTCATTGAGCCATCCGAATGGCCAACCAATCTTCGTGAATCTGGCATGTCAGGTTGAGAACCCCAATCGAATACCTTCTTGGCATCAGAATGAAACCTGTCCGCTCTTACGTGATTCACCCAGTGAGGAGAAGTGGACAGGTAGCTTCCGGTCGGTTGGCCAAGGCATGACTCATAATTTTGAGGTACCTGGAATCCCTGAGTGGACTCAGAGCCCGCGGTCCTTTGGAGATCATCCATCGCAAGATATTGCGGCGACCTGTTTTTTCCCAGGTAACTTCTTTCCACCAGAATACTCGATGCGTATCGCCCATTATCGGGATGATGACCAAGTGGGAACTACGGTTGCAGAGGGTGTCTTCAGTGGTGACGATGAATGTTCTATCCAAGGGAATATTCCTGGCTCAGGCGATCTTGTCCCTGGTGAAGGATATCAAATCGAAATTGTGCCTAAAGAAGGTATAATCCTAGAAGGAGTTGACTTCAAAGTCACTGTCATGGCCTATGATGGGATTCCAGAAAATATGAATAACAAATCAAAATTCCTAGGCCCAGAGGTGCTCAGTTTCAGGCCTCTAAACTTCCTGAATTGGTTCAGTTTCGGTATTTTCCTCCTTCTCTTTCCGGCTGCAGCTTACTGGGACCGTGTCAAGCAGAAGATTGCCGATAAGGAGGACAAGTTTCCTGACTTCCTACGAGATCTTGCGGAATTCTGGAAAGGAGGCCTTTCGATGACTGTCGCTGTACAAACTCTCACGACATCGGAATATGGAGCTTTGAATGACGAGATCAAGAAAATGTCCGATCAGATATCTTGGGGGATTGCTTTTGAGGACGTCTTGATCATGTTTGCATCGCGGATTAACACCCCTTTGGTCGATCGAGCAATATCATTGATCAACGAGGCTAATAGGGCCGGTGGAAAGATATCAGATATATTGGTCACGGCGGCGAATGACACCCGTGAGATCAAATTCCTTGAGGAAGAACGAGTTAGGGCTATATCGTCATACAAGGCGGTCATCTGGACATCGTTCTTCGTTTTCTTGGGTGTTGTTGTCGTTCTTGCAAAGGTGTTCATCCCAGCAATCGCATCATCAAATGCGGGAGAAGGTGGAGGTTCAACCACGCTGGGGGCAATGGAGATACGAGCTGTCGACCCACTCTTTTTTCTGACTGTGTTCTTCTATGGCGTGGTCATGCAGGGGGTCGGTAATGGAGCTATGGCAGGCCTGATGGCGACAGGGCGAGTCTCCGCTGGTTTCAAACTCTCTGGAATGATGGTACTCGTTGCTTTCGTTGCATTCAATCTCATAGCTTTCTCACCCTCTTTGATGGGCGTGCCACCCCCCCAAGGCCTGTACCCCGCTGTCAGATCCAATTCAGGGGGCGTGTTCGCAGGTGGGGGCTGACGTGCGACCATCTGCTGATGATGGCCAAGTGCATATCCTTGAGATGCTCACTCTGTTCTGGTTATTTTTCTCGACTGCTTCGTTTCTTTTACGCGTCGATGTCCCGAACCCCAATTCCCCGGCATCCGATGGTGCTATGGAATATGCCGCTCGAGATGCAATCGAACTTAGCCTAGGTTCTGAAACATCTCCTGGACCTGCCTACTCTCATTTGTTGAATCACGACTCATCTCAAGCCTGCAGTGTCATCATTGATGATCTCCCAGTTCAATATCTTGGGCGCTGTTGGATTTCGATGAATCATGCTGAATTAGAGCTCGCCTTCTCTGATGGTCAACCAGAGGGACGTTCAATCACGGCATATAGAATGGCAGTCATTGGTGATGATCTGTGGACCATCGGTATTCAGGTCTGGCCCATCGGGGGTGGGATAACAACATGAGATCAGAGGATGACGACTATGACCGTGGTCAGATGTTACTGGCAACTGGCATGGTTCTACTGATGTCTCTTCTTTCGATGGCCAATATCAGTGTGCGACTTGTTGGATTGGGAGAACCATATGACATGGCAGAAGGCGATGTGCTCCGAACAGTTGATGAGGTTGAAACTCAAATTCCACAGCTTGTAGAAGCTAGAGCTCGAACGATGATTGCAGGTGGTGTACCTGATCAACAGGCTATTGAACAGGCTGTAAACAGCACCACGCAGGATCTCTATCATCACGGCATGCTTAGGGGTCTTGATGTGGTGTTACTTACAGAAACGATTGAGTCAAATGTTGGTGGTTCATTCTTTGTTAACGCTTCTTTAGGGATTGCTGACGATGAAACACGAATTGAGGTTCCAATACATCTCGTCGTTCAACCGTAGGCCTAAGACCCGATACCTTGTGGGTCTGCCATGATGGTTGAAGATAAGTTGTACATCGGCGGGAAATGGGTCGAACCACAGGGCGACGAAGAGATTCTTGTCATCAATCCAGCCACGCAAGAGAATATCGGTTCAGTGCCTCTTGGAGGTCCTTCAGATGTGGATGCAGCAGTGGCTGCTGCCCGTGAGGCATTTCCCGCTTGGTCTCAATCGAGTATCGCTGCTCGCATCGAAGTTCTTGAAAAACTATCAAACGCAATCAAGGAGAGAACCGAAGAGATTGCATGTCTGATAACCTCTGAGGTTGGAACACCAATTGAATACTCTCGTATGGCCATGGTTGGTACACCGCGTGTCGTGGCACGTTCGTATGCTAAGATTCTGGAATCGTATGAGTGGGAACATGAAGTACGAAATTCACTCATCATCAAAGAACCGATTGGTGTTGTGGCAATGATCACTCCTTGGAATTTCCCTCTCCATCAGATCATTGGGAAGGTGGCCCCTGCTCTGGCTGCCGGTTGCACGATGGTCCTTAAACCATCAAAAGAAGCCCCTCTGAATGCCTTTGTCCTAGCAGATATTTTCGATTCCATTGGTCTCCCTCCTGGTATCTTCAACCTTGTCAGTGGTCATGGTTCTGAGATTGGAGAACACCTTTCCTCTCATCCTGATGTGGACATGGTTTCCTTCACAGGGTCTACCGGTGCAGGTGTACGCGTGAGTGAAATGGCAGCGCCAACTGTAAAGCGTGTGACTCTTGAACTTGGGGGCAAGAGTGCGAACGTGATTCTCGATGATGCTGATATCGTCCGTTCTTCTAAGACCGCTATTGGGGCATGCTTCCAGAATTCGGGTCAGACTTGCTCTGCCCTCACCCGTTTGATCATCCCATCATCACACCGAGATGAAATTCTTGACATCATCTCTAATCGAGTGAAGGGATACACTCCTGGTGATCCTATGGCTGAAGGCACTCGCTGTGGTCCAATGGTTTCAGCTAGGCAGCAAACCAGTGTGCAGGAGTACATCCAGGATGGGATCGATGAAGGGGCGACTCTTCTCGCAGGTGGAAGTGATATTCCTGAAGGGCTTGAAGGGGGTTTCTTCGTCAAGCCAACCGCCTTTGCCGATGTGACACCAGACATGAGAATCTGGCAAGAGGAGATTTTCGGTCCAGTTCTTGTAATCGCAACTTATGAGACGGAGGATGAAGCGCTTGCCCTTGCGAACGATTCGATATATGGCTTATCAGGTGGAGTTTGGTCGAGTGATGAGAATCGTGCCATTCGCTTCGCACGAGGTATGAAGACCGGACAGGTAAGTGTCAATGGCGGCCAATTCAACATTTCAGCCCCATTCGGAGGGTACAAAATGTCGGGGAATGGGCGAGAGTTGGGAGTCCATGGACTTGAGGAGTTTCTTGAAATCAAGTCAATTCAGCGATGAGGTGGAAAATGAATCCTTTCACGCGTGAAATGACGGCTGGTGTCACTCTTTTTGAGATACCCTCCACCGGTCACTCGAATTCATTGACGTCGTCGTCGATGGATGCGATTATCGCAAAGATGGAGGGATTGGATGCTGATGATGATGTGCGAGCAGTGATCCTTACAGGGCAGGATGATGTGTTTTGTTCCGGCGCCGATATTGATGCTCTTCAGCAAGCGATTCAATCAGGAAATGTTGCTGAGCATGTCCGCTCTCTCACTGACCGTTTACACCCGATGCTGCTCAGAATGAGGACATCATCCACTGTTTATGTTGCAGCTATCAATGGTAGTGTCGCCGGAGGTGGCCTAGGCCTAGCACTTGGATGTGATCTTCGAATAGCTGTCCCCAGGGCCAAATTTGCATCAGCATATTTCACCATAGGGCTGTGTCCAGATGGTGGTTCGTCATGGTTACTCCCACGCCTCATTGGAGAATCTGCTACTCGGCGATTTCTCTTCGAAGAAATGGTTTACACAGCATCTGAAGCATTGGATGCAGGCCTTGTGGACGAAGTTGTGCCACTTACTGAGTTGATTGATAGAGCTGCTGAATCAGCGGCGTATTGGTCTTCACACCCCCCCCACTTGATTAAATCAACCAAAACTCTCCTCCAATCCTCGAGTGAACTGGACATGAAAACACAGTTGCTCGAGGAGCAGGAACGAATCATTGAGTCTTCGAATCATCCATATTTCGCGGAACGTGTCCAAGCTTTTCTTGACCGCCGTCGTTCATGATATCTAGGAACCTATGTATTTGTCTTAACTATGAGTGATCTAGCGAGTCATCATCGCCTCAATATTTCCCAATAAGGGTGAGACAGGTCTCGATCAATTCAGATAACTCGTTAATTGAGGAATCATCCACGTCTTTGAACCGAAGAGTCCCCTTCCCAGATTTTCTGTTTGATAGAAGAGGTCCTACCACTTCTGGGTGGTAGTAGATTGGAAGGAGATAGACTCCAACGTGTCTTCGTTGAATTATCACACTTGCAAATGGACGACCTTCCTGTGTTCTCACGCGAAGGTCACCTGTTCGATCCACGAACACGTCAAGATGCGATGAGAATTCACGTATAATTTCTGAAAGAACGGACCATAGGAAGATCAATGAGCTGTTCTTCATCTTTCAGCCTTCTCTCCACTGGTCCAGTCATAGATTCCCTTTCCAGTCTTTTTTCCAAGGTCACCATCCTCAACTAGCCGATTCAGCATTGGGTGGGGTCTGTATGATTCATCCTGAAAAGCGTCAGCGAGGTTGTTTAGAATATCTCTGCGAACATCGAGTCCGACCAAATCGGAGAGCTCCAATGGACCCATGGGATGCCGATATCCCAAACGCATGGCGGTGTCAATATCACTTGCGGACGCCACGCCATCGTTCAGCATTCGTATCGCTTCGTTACCCAATACCACTCCCAATCGACTAGTAGCGAATCCAGGAACGTCTTGAACTAGAATCGTCGTCTTTCCCACGGCTTCCCCGAAGGCACGCGCGAACTGGATTGTTGAATCCGCACATTCTGAGTGTCGGACAATCTCAAGCAATTTCATGATTGG
>CAZMJD010000066.1:0-4038 GCA_964566385.1 uncultured Candidatus Poseidoniales archaeon
TACACGCATCCTTCCATGATTATCCAAGATGAAGAGGGGAGCAGTATGGTTGAGGTTGGCAGCAGCATCAGTCCCCTGTGAATCATTCGAGGGCCTCACAAATGCCCCCCATGCATTCCAGACAATCTCGAGTTCGTTTCTCTCACCTGTCAAATGCGGCCATGTGTAGTTCCATTCATCTACCCACTCTGCGAGTGTTTCGACATCATCGTTTTCAGGATCAAGAGTCACTGAAATAATCGATATAGTCTCACTCTCCTCAGATGTAAGTGTGTCTCTAACCAATGATAGATCAGCTTCGGAGATCAGACATATGTCCTTACACTGAGTGAACATGAAGGAAATCAGAGTAATTTCATTTATTTGCTCGTCAAGTTCGAACAATGCACCTGTGTGATCGGTCAATCTGAGTTCAGGAGATTTTGAGAATCCGAGGTCCGTGCCGCGGAAGGGTGAGGGCGGTTCGCTCTCCAGCACATTCTCTGGAATGAAGACACAACCTGAGCACATGGAGGCACATAGCAGGACTGCAATCAATAGGCGCAGTTCCATGTTTGGGGTACTGTCCCGCGGCATTTCAATGTCATGATGATGTTGTGGCGCGGAGAGAGGGATTCGAACCCCCGTGTCCTATGGACACCGGTTTTCAAGACCGGCGCACTGACCAGGCTATGCGACCTCCGCTGGTCCTGCGTTCGGATTCGCCTGCATAAGGGTGATGAATCAGACGCCATCTGGAGTACTGTATGCGGAGCCGACTTGCGGGCCTGATTCTACTCGTTCTGGTCGCGACCAGCGTAGCGGGATGTGTTCGCCCACCCATGCAAAATTGGGGCTCGGACATCACGGTTGATTGGAACCAAGGTGTTCATTTCGGAATAGATATCGATACAAATGATGTCGAAAGGCTCGGTGCACAGAGCCCTGTTTCAGATACAGGAATTGTGACAATTACATCCGAACACTTTGGTGACGACATCCGTGGGCGCTTGTATGCCGCAGGGTGTTATGACGACCGAGGGACCAATAGCACGAGTGATGATGTTGCTCAAAAGGTGATTCTTGATGGTTGGTTGTCGGCGGTGAAGCATTTCGATAAGGGACCAAAGCAGGCATTGGAGGTGGGGCACTCAGCTCCGACTTCGATTCTTATCGACGCTTCTGGGACCTTTGAAAAAGCTGAACAACGTGAAATCGATAATGTCGGCAAGGTCGCTGTCAAAAATTGGATGTCTCCCACCGCTGCTGAGGTTACGATATCTGGAGATGATGATGGATGGGGTTACCTCAGTGTCGCAGCTTTGATCCCTGCCTCAGAGCATGTGTATGATGGATTCAGGTCACTAACTTGGCACCAGGCTGTCGAGATTCAAGGATACGTCCTTGTGCTGGACGGAAATGCCGCTGGCGAGCATGGTAACTTGGAGATTCAGGGAAGTAAGTATTACCAATGCGCTGGGTCAGATATGGGTGGTGACAAGCTCCAAGATGAACAAAGATTACCTCGCGGTGAGAAGGACGGAAGCTCGAAGACGATATCTTCGGGACTTGTCATTCTTGTCACAGATATTGAAACAGGTCGTGGCGACGTGTCGACCTTGGCGGAAGCCTCAGGTGAATTCAGCCCGGGTTCCGTCGCTGGCACCTCAGCTACCGCGTATCTTCTCTTTGTTGCAATCGTTGCCGGAGGAGGGGGCTTCGGTGCCTTCGTTCTCTCACGGTTATTGCTGGAACGTCAGGTTCAAGCAATGACCTCTGAGATGATTCAGGCCGATAAACTCGAGGCGGCCTCTGGCATCAAGGCTGCAGTGAAACAAGCACGCAAGGAAGGCCGGGATCCTGACAAAGAGGATCGTGAACAAGAGCGCGCTCGCCAAGCGGCAATTAAGAAAGTTGAACAGGCTGAGAAAGAGCGTTCATCTTCAGAATCTTCAGGTGGTTCTTTCTCCATCGATTCTATTCTTGGTGGCAGTGATAGCATGGACTCTTCCCCTTCATCGGGTCCAGGTATGCAGATGGCTGGTGGCGGTGGTGTTGTCACAACCGACGCCGCTGCTGAAGCAGAGGTGACACGGCAGAAGATCACCAAGGATTCTGAGCGTCGAAAGATGGCAAGTGAGATTGACCGAATAGCTGGTGATATGTCGTTCCCCACAGGATCTGCACTTTCCTCCTCCTCAGATCAAGATGATGATGACGGTACAGTGACTGGTGGTGTGACTGGTGGCGTGACTTCAGTGGGTGGTTCTGTTGAAGGCATGGCTCATGAATCACATGGGAGTGCTGAATCATCATCTCATTCAGCACCCACCCAACGATCATCTAGTCCCCCGCAAAGAAAAGGGCCACCGAAGAGGAAAGGTCCTCCGAAGCGCAAAGAGTCTTCACGTCAGGTCGAAGATCAATCAGGCATTGCTGATCGAGCTCAATCATCTGATTCGACCCCACATGAACAGGACACACCTCCACCACGTCAGGAGGATAAGGCTCCGCCTGGGCCTCGCCGCCGTTCGATTTCAGATGAAGATTTTTCAGATTTCAGCTTCTAATCTGAAACCTCTCCATCCCATGGTACTTTTCTTGCTCCGAGCACCTGCAATTGGTCTGGATGAAATTCTAATCTTGCTGGAATCATCATATTCGGTTCTCCGTCTGCCTGAACCCAAGTGACGGGTTCGATAACGTCAAGATCCGGTTCTCCATCTCTGTCGTGAGCCAGTTCAAGTGTCTTGATTGTGTCCTGCTTAATCCCCCATTTTCCGACGTGCCGACCTTTGTAAAGTGGGCCCATCAGCCTTAGCATCTTCAATTTGGAGAGCCCTGATACTTCAATGAAACCAGCTCCATCGATGCCAGGATGATGTCCAGGGCATACTTTGTAGCCCCCGCCAAAGACCTCTCCTATTGTCACGGCGATAGCTGTGAAATCAATACGATTCCATGGCCCATCATTGATTCTGACATGAACCATTCTTCGTTTCCAACGCATCACTTCGGTTGCTCCAAGATAGGTATATTTCGCAGTCCCTCGCAACCACTTCCCGCGTCGTAACTTCGCACGACTCGTAGCAGAGGTAATCCCCGCATCTGATTCAATGAACACCCATCTTACAATCCATCCATCTCTTTCTGATGGGCCGTCCCATTCGGTGATTTCGGCAATTGGGTAACCTTCAGTGCCTGCTGCGGGTCGTGCCTCAACTTTGATCGCGGGGCAGGATCTGATGACACCATCTGTTAACACTTCGATGATCCCATCAACATCGAGAGCCGGTACACAATGTGTCCTAGCGAAATCATTGCCAGTTCCAACAGGAATCACAGCGAGAGGGACTTTACTTCCCCTCAGACCAGATGCAACTTCATGGACGGTGCCATCGCCTCCTATGGCGAGGACCAGATCATGCTCTCGCAAACCCCAACCAATTCGCCCCCCATCACCAGGGGTGGAAGTGGGGAATAGTTCGATATCGGTGCCGAGGGCTTCTTCGACTCTGGTGCCATGTTTGTCCCACCATCGCTTTGATCTCCCGTCACGTGCAGCTGGATTGAGGACCGCAGCAATCCGCTTCATACCGCAAGACCTCTGGGAGAGCACATGAGATTGCCGGACCCGAATGTCTTGATACCAATCATGTGATGCCGGGGATATGGCGGATGCTCATGAGCGCTTCATGGCCCGCGCTTTGGAGATATCTCTACGCGGTGCGGGTCGTACCTCTCCCAATCCATTGGTGGGCTGTGTACTTGTTCGCTCTGGCGAAATTATTGCAGAAGGCTGGCATGATCAACTTGGTGGATTACACGCTGAACAGATGGCAGTTGCCGAAGCTGAGGCTCGAGGAGTAGATGTTGCCGGGACGACAGCCTATGTGACGTTGGAGCCGTGTCATCATCATGGCCGAACCCCTCCTTGCACGGAAACACTTCTCTGGGCTGGGATCAAGGACGTCGTCATTGCTCATCCTGATCCCAACCCGATGGTTCGAGGCGGTGGGCGGGCTTATCTTATGGCCTGTGGAGCAACGGTCACAGAAG
>CAZMJD010000066.1:4048-7309 GCA_964566385.1 uncultured Candidatus Poseidoniales archaeon
ATGCACATGGCTGAATTTCTTCATTGGTGCACCACCCGCCGTCCCCTTGTGACTGTAAAACTCGCCGTTGATTGTAACGATTCAGTCGATGATCGTTCAAATTCGCCATCTCGCTTCACTTCGGCAGAGAGCCTCGATCTTGTTCACGTTCTGAGAGGTAGTGTGGATGCAATACTGGTAGGTGCTGAAACCGTGTTGCGTGATGACCCACGCTTGACGGTTCGTCGTGGTATTGAGGAACGCATGAGACAACCATTGCGCATTGTGATCGATCCTGTTCGTCGAACTGGTGATGATATCGCCATCCATGAAGGAATTACTCCATCCCTTAGAATCGTCACAGTACCTATTCTAAGTGATTCGATAGTTGAAGAGGTTCGTTCCCGTCAAGATGCTAAAGGGCATATCGATCTATTCGGTTTACTGGAAATGCTTGGCGATCGTGACATCCACCATCTTCTCGTTGAGGGAGGTCCTGAGACTGTTCGTAGATTCATGGACGCAGGTCTGATAGATCGTTCAATCATCATCGAATCCTCTATCGAACACGTGAACCCGATATTGGCCACTGAACTGATTTCATCACTCAAAAACCACTACGAATCGACTGAATCATTTGAGGTGGGAGGGGATAGATGGACGATAAACCAACGAATCCCAATTATTTCTCCAACATCAATAGTTCAGCAATTGTCATCTCACACTTAATCAGGTGCTGAACCGGCACCAAGCAGGTAGTGTTGACGTAGCAGCAGGTGATGTGAATCCGATGCCAATGAAGAGTACAATGATGAAGAAAATAGGGAATATTGCGGTCATCGTCAGGCTGACAGGATCGTCTTTCAGGTGCATGAATAGAGCCGCAATACCAATTCCTTTGATGACTCCTACACTGATTAGCACGAGTGCCGTAGCAGTCGGTGGCATGTCGAAACCAACAGCTCCTACTTCAATGATGGTGAAAACCATCAATACGACGAAGTTCAGAAAGTATATGTCTTTGAATAGGCTTGTTGATTGGTGATGTGCATCTCCCATGTTTTTTTCCTCCTTCATTCAATAAAGATAGAATGCCGGGAACACTACTACCCATACTAGGTCGACAAAGTGCCAGTATAGTGCGAAGTACTCAATTCCTTGTGCATTCATTGGCGTGAACCGTCCAGTCACATTCTTGTAAATCAGATAGATTAGCATCAGCAGTCCAAGGAAAACGTGCAATCCATGTGTTCCTGTTGTGATGAAGAATATCGATGCTGAGATTCTGATATTCATGTTGAAATCATGGGCCGCATCTTTGCATGCTGCTATTTGAGCGACAGGATCTTCAATCCCTGCTCTGAATGGATGTACGTCTGCTTGAGCCCCTATCAGTTTCTGACTGCATACATCATCGAGCAGTGGTCCATGCCATTGATAATTTGCAGCAGTCGCTGAACCAGATGTCATAGAGTCCAACATGTACCCCTCATATTGTAGGGATGGGATGTGGTCACCAAAACCGAGGTACCACTCAGTTAATTTGAGAATCAGGAATAACGTTCCAAGACCAAGCGTGACGCTCAGCCACATTGTGGTTTTCCTTGTGTTTCCTCGATTCGCATTGACCAATGCCAGCACGAGCGTATACGAGGAGATAATCAGTGCAAAAGTGTTGATTGCTCCAGGGGCGAGTGTCCAAAAATTATGGGCGATGAGGTGCGACGCTGGCTCGTAGCAGTTGTAGGTCGTTCCTGCCAACTGTGAGCCACTGCCAACAAGTTGGAAGAATAATTCAGTGCAATTCGGAATCGAGGTTCGATATCGAACATACGTGACGAAGAAACTTGAGAAGACCATCATTTCGGACATCAGGAAAACCCACATGCCCACTTTGCGAATTTCGATGTTGTTGTATGGGTTTAGAGTCGCCATTGGTTCATGAGAGCCATCGAATCCAAGGTCTTCTCGCATCCAAATGAGCAACCCAATCGTTGTGATGGCTAAGCCTATCCCAATGAACAACCAACTAGATGTGATGAATCCAATGAAGAATAATGGAAGACCTGCTGAGATGACGATAGGTGCCTCAGAGCCATGATGTCCATGTTCATCATCATGATGTGCATCTCCGTAAACTGACATCAGGTAGCCTCCTGAGATTGAATGGAGATATCATCTGCAGTGGTACTAACCTCTGCGGATTCGGGTGACCAGATTCTGTTGATGATCTTTCCAATCGCTCCTCCTCCTTCTTTCACTTCGTGCTCCTCATCGATCTGTACAGGTATTTCAGCGAATGATGGTGTTGGAGGAGGTGAGTCTGTTGTCCATTCAAGGGACCACCCGCCCCATGGATTAGGGCCTGCTACTTTGCCGGTGCGCAAGGAGATGACCATGTTACCAACAAGAATCAATGTTGATAATCCGAAGATAAAGGATGAAACGGTGATCAGCATGTTCGCGTCAGCATATCCAGAGGTGGAGGCATAGGTGTGAGTTCTCCTCAACATCCCATCAAGTCCTAACTTATGCATCGGCCAGAATACCATGTTGTAGCTTGTGAATGCGATGATGAAGTGGACTTTCCCCCATCGCTCGGAGAGCATTCGTCCAGTCATCTTCGGGTACCAGTAGTAGAGTGCTGAGAACATTCCGAAGAGTGTTCCTCCGACGAGTACGTAATGGAAGTGAGCGACCACGAAATAGGTCTCGTGCAAATGTAGATCGATTGGTATCGATGGGAAGTACATGCCTGAGATGCCTCCAATCGTGAAGGTCACGAGGAATCCTAGGGCCCAGAGCATATGTGAGTCGAATGAGATATTCCCTCCATACATTGTCGCTAACCAGTTGAAGATCTTCACACCAGTCGGTACTGCGACTAGCATTGTGGTGAGCATCGTGACGAACCGGAACCATGGAGCCATGCCAGAGGTAAGCATGTGGTGGCCCCACACGATGAAACCGAGGATACCTATGCCTGCCATCGCAATCACCATTGAGCGATAGCCGAAGATGGGGCGGTGGGAACTGGTGGAGAGCACTTCGCTGATGACTCCGAAGGCTGGAAGGATGACCACGTAGACTTCGGGGTGGCCGAAATACCAGAACAAATGTGACCATAGCAGTGGATCGCCCCCTGCTGCAATGTCGTAGAATGCAGTACCTACCGTTCTATCCAGTAGTAGGAAGATCACGCCGATACCTAATGCTGGAATCGAGATGAAGAGCATGAAGTTTGCAATGAGGATTGACCACGTGAACAATGGTATCCGCATC
>CAZMJD010000066.1:7319-7893 GCA_964566385.1 uncultured Candidatus Poseidoniales archaeon
ATTGACACCTGCTAAAGTCGAAGATGCACCAAGGAGTACTGTGCCTGCCACCCACATTGTTGTCCCCAATGTCATTGTCGTCGACGAGTATGGTGCGTATCCAGTCCACCCTACCTCAACGGCTTCGCCGGTGAAAATCCCATAGAAGAGGAGGATTGCGGCGGCAGGAAGAATCCAGAAGGAGAGTGCATTCACGCGAGGGAATGCGAGGTCCTGCGCACCGATCTGCAATGGCACGATCCAGTTGGCAAAACCAGCAATCAATGGCATTGCGGCAAGGAAGATCATCGTAGTTCCGTGGAGTGTAAAGAACTGGTTGTATTGCTGCTGAGTCAGGAAATTGTTCTCAGGCACAGCGAGTTGAATCCTGAATAGGAGGGCCAAGATGCCCCCCACAACGAAGAAGGTCAAGCCGAAGACAATGTAGAGCGTACCTATGCCTTTGTGATCGGTGGTCGTCATCCATCCTTTGAGCCATGGTCCAATGGTGCTCCAAGAGAGTGTACCTGGATTGATTTGGGCGGTTACAAATACTGCGGCGCCAATGACTAGAGTAAGAGCAAGAAGAACAGCA
>CAZMJD010000067.1:0-7874 GCA_964566385.1 uncultured Candidatus Poseidoniales archaeon
CCTCTGACCGCGCGCCGAATCACTGATCTTATCTCTACTCTTGATATGCTGGGCATGATCACCGCACAGACCGTTTCAAGGGGGCGCTATGGACGTTCCAAAGAAATCGCTCTCTCCATACCATCATCAATCGATATCGAGCAAATCATGGTCGAGGCGGAAGCGATGATGCAGAATGTCGTCAATGCAACGTATTCCATCCAGAGCACCCTCATATGAGGACGGCACGGAAGCATTTACATCACGGCCTCACACGCATCGCCCGATGGAGCAAGATGTGCAGGGCGGAAGCCTCCGGCCAAGCGTCGGCTTAGCCTCTATCCTGATCTTTCTTGGAATGTGGCTGACCACACTCGGAATCATTGATGTCATCTGGGGGGCCGTCGCCAATGGTCTGCATGCGAATTTCATTGGCATGATTACGATGGGTACGATTGGTGAATCTGGCGAATATCTGAGTGAGGCCGATCGTCTCGGTCAGGCCCTAATGATTGGCATGGGAGTGGGACTCATGTTCATCGGAGGACTCTCGATCAGATCGCAATTCGACGGTGGATTTGTTGGGTGGGTGCGAAGTCTGTTGTTCAACACGCTATGGGCTTCACTCCTCTCGATAGATGAAGAAAGGGGAGCTGCAGGAATGCTTGCCGCGTGGTTAATCATCGGAGGCCTCAGCTTCCAGATTATCTGGAATCTCCTCAACTGGACATGGATCGATCCAGGAGTATACGCAGTTTCAGCACCTATGATTCTGTTTGGTTGTGCCTTAGCCGCCTTTACTTCAGTGGAACGCGATGGGGACGATAGCGAGAAGGGTGCCTCAGCCTGAGGCAGGTGTTCTCTTGGTTAACGTATCAAGAAGCCCTCGTGCGCCTCCCCACCATAATGCAAGGCTCCACAACCGCATGATTCCAAAACCAACAACACGATCACGGAATCGTACACTGGCTGGAGAACTTTGAACCGGTAATGTAGATGAAGAGAGGGTGAGCCATCGCTCAATGAGAAGTAGGGTTCCAAACAGAATCCATGCATTCGGTTGAGAGATATGACCTGAAATTGGAATGGCAAAGAGTGAGGCAATCAGAACTATTGTGAGAGGAAATATCCACACAATCTTCGCGGAATTACCTGTGAAATCTAATTTTGTTTCTTGGCGGCGAATCATCCGCCGATGGTTGCGTAGAATTCGGAAGTGTCCGCGCGCATCACGTGCTCGTTTGCGCAGAAAGACACCTAAATCGGATTCTGCAACGTGGTGAACAACGGCCATCGATACGTAGTGAATCGTATGCCCTGCCTCGATCAAGCGCAATGATAATTCAAGGTCCTCAGCATGATACCACCAATCCTCAAATCCCCCGACCTCAAGTGCTACCGATCTACGGTACATCGAACATGGACCGTTAGCAAGAGTCGTTACAAGGGTGCGATTGGCATACTTCCGCTCAATATCGGTGGCTCTCAGGCGAGAAGTTGTTGTGTCACCAAGAGAGAAACGTGTTTGTCCAGTCACGGCTGCAACCTGTTCGGGAACATTGGTCAAGGCATCATGTAGTACACTAATCCAATCTGGTTCAGGGCGACAATCAATATCTGTAGTCGCAACAAAGGGATATCGGGCTTCACGGAAAGCAAGCATGCGAGAAGCTGAGAGTCCAAGATCATTGACGGCAAGGATTCGGAATTCCAGATCTTCTCTGAAGATATGCTTGTGCCGATTTTCCCAGTCCTCAAGGCACTTCAGCGTGTCATCAGTGCTTGAATCCTCAACCACAATAATCTCCAACGGACGATGAGTCTGTTCAATTAGAGACATCAGACATTCCTCCACAAAGGGCGCTCCATTTTTGACACCAAGTGTCACAGTGACTGTCATTGGAATCCCTCGCCAATCATTCGGCTCCAAATTCTGCGTGCACTGGATTTCGATGATTCATCCACACGCCGTTGAACAATTCCTTGATCCGGCTGCCCATAAATGAGAACAAGACCCAATGGAGCAAGTAGGATCAAAGGAATAGGAGTAAGATCCTCCTCACCATCAACGATGAGTAACACAGACCCTGTTTGATTCAGAGCCTTTTGACATGCTTCAATCAGTTCAGTCGTCACCGTTGAGGCGGGGTTACGGCAATGAATCACAGAGTCGAATACGGCCACCAATTCATCAATCAGAGCGCCTTCTTGCGTACGTTGTGTGTGCCCATCGATGACTCCAATCCTAGGTAGAATACCTGAAAGTACTGCTGTCTGAGTGACTACATCTCCCACACACACTAGCACATCATTCACCACGCCCTGAGTAGCCGCAATGAATGCCACGGAGAGATCATCTGATGGGCCTTTGAACAGTGTTCCAAATGGTAGCTTGAGATCTTCCATCACATCAGCACCAAGAAGGCGGGACTCTATGCTCGGCAACCACAAACCACCCTCACGATCCACCTTTCCACTTCGAATTCGGGATGATGACAGCACCTCACCAGATTCGTCAATGAAGTGAGGTACGACAACAATATCCAACGCTGGAAGATCATGCAGAACACGGTGTTCATTGATTCTGTCACACGTAGAGTGAGTCTCAGCGGTGCATACAATTCGATCGATGTCGTCACGACCTTCAGCACCGCCGAATTCATCGGCCAGCCTATGCAAGGAATAACTCATATTCAATGTCTCAACGAAGCCTTCTATCTCTCCAACTCGATCAACATATGAAAGAACACCTGGCCCTTTGTCCCTGATCATTTCGTCTTCAGTCACCCAGATCTCAAGATGACCCGTCCCTTCCGAGGCCTTCTCGATTAGCATCTTGTGACCTACATGTAATCTGTCGAAAGTGCCACCTATGACGGTACGTTTTGAATCCACTTTCAATCACTCCAAAAAAGGATGTGCCCCACTGCGAACGTTGCACTTCATCGCTTTAGCTCCAGCATCTGACCCTGCAGCGGGTTGCAGGCCAATGGGGTTGTCCCGTCCATCATCGCTTGCTCCGGCGGGGACCCATTCATCGGCGGGAGAATGCATTGCATCGGTGATCACCTGTTCACACCGACCTTCGAGCATCCCTGTGACCCGGGATGGTGGTGCAGGTCATCCTTTCGTCGCAGCACTGTTGCACCGGGCGTGTGACCATGAAGTACCGAATATTTCATCAATTCGTCCCCGCCAACCTGCGTAACAGTCTTTCATTGATCGAAGCATCACCAAAATGATCGAATGAGAGGTCTCCAGGATCATCTCTGAGCAGGGCACTTACATCGAGATGCGTGCGCCCTATTTGATAAGAGGTAGGGGATGACACGGCATCCAATGCATCAAGTAGGCCTTCATTGAGTGATTCCGTAAAGGTATTGACCCAATTACCAAGAGACTTGAACGTCACAGTATCTACACCGGGATGTTGGCGTTCAGGATGAAGTGGTAGGCCACATTTCTCGCCCTTAAGCCAAAGTAGGCTCGAAGGCCAAGAGACTAGGTCGAGGGCAAACATAGTGTCCAGACGATGGTCGACCCAGTGCCTAAACCACTCATGCATCTCAAACGCCCACCAATGTGGGGGAAGAAGAGCAATTCCCCCCATGCATTCCTCTGGCATAGGAACTCTGGATACATCGATGAAATCTAACATGTCAAGAAAGCCCCTGGTGAGAGGACCTTCTTTGTTCATCCTCATGCGTTGTAGAACAAGGTCAATGTCTTCCACCTCGAGTTCTTGTTTCTCAAGAGATTCAAGCACCTCTACAAACCTCACTTCCGGTTCATTGAGCCAGGCATCCAATGAACGGCGCCACAACTCTCGACCACAGTACTGCTCAAGTGATGACCAATTCGAGAGAATGAGGGCTGCTGCCCGTGAAGCGATCTTGTTATCGAATCGGCGAAGAGCCTCTTCGACATGAGCAAGAGGTGCTATGTCATCCTCCAGTGATCTAATCCAACGACGTTCCAGCAATCTGCCGAATTTGCCACTTCCTGAATGGATTGCTGCTTCGGCCAACACCATCTCATCAATACCATTGATATCTAACAGATTGTGCCATACTTCAGGAAGCGAATGCGCTATTCGCACCCATCGGTCAGCTCTCATCTCAGAGCTTGATGCGATCCATGATGCTAGGGGGTCTATGGACTCATGCCGGTTCGCCCAAGCATCGTCCTGCAGGTGTTCAGTGAAGGCGATTCTCTGAAGATGCGTGGGGGGGTGCATTGAGAAATAATGTAGATTTTGTAGTAACTTTTCATCGATACCAAAAGGATTCCAATCGAACGTAGAGGAATGATTCAAGGTAGACGAGGAATTGATTTCAATAGGTACTGGGTACAGAAGATTCCCAGATGAGAGAGCCAAATCTCCATCCTCATATTCTGAAATTGTTAGCACATCGACGTCATGAAGATCCATTTCCTTCATACTCAAGAGGAGACGAACGGGAGATGGTCCTGCGATCATATCAACACTTGGAGATAGGTGTTCGAGATGAACAACGCATCTTCGCTGACTGATGTCAGCATGAACCAAACAAGCGCGTAACGCCTCTGTGGTCCTGACATGTATCTTTTCAGGCAAAGAAATGTCATCCGCCCACTTCACCTCGCCGAATGCATCACTAATGCCACTCAGCCAACGACGAAGACGACGCCTTGTTGTAGGGTCACTCTTCGGAAGATATCCTGAAAGGATGGATTCCAACTCCTCATCTGATATAGCATCAAGTCCATTGCTCCTAGGAAAACGAAGAGGCCACCATTGTTTCAAAAGAGAAACTGGTAGATGTTGTCTCTGTTGATTAGGTCCATCGGTAATTTGCAGAGCTCCATCTCCAGCAATGGCGAGCAGCCCATGTTGGCGAAGAGGCCTGATTGAACCAATTGCGGTCACCGGCCGGCTCGGACGAATGCTGACTTGTTCAGATGATGTTGAAAGAGTCCAATCTCCATGACTGAGACCAGGAGCGATCATCCTAGCAGACGTCATTGATGTCTGAAAGTACTGGAACGGGTGTTCAAGATCAAAACTCCCTGCATTCAAGCGGGCAACTCCTAACCGAACGACTGGTGATTGATCAAATCTTCCGAGCAGAGAATTTTCGGGCGATGATGCTAATTCCCCTGAATCGATGCTCCACCATTGCTCCTCCTGACTGACATCCTCCAGCCAGTATGGTTCACCCCCCACCCCTTCATTTCCTTTGGAAGACTTAGATGGGGAGAATGCAACGAGTCGTTGCCCGAGAGGGACGAACCAAGCAAGTCTGAGCCAGCGTCCAAAACGCTCCAGAAGCACGAAGTCAGCATCAATTGGACGTGGATGATGCTCCATCAAAGTGCGAAGTCGGAAGAGAGCATCGTTACGAAGTACATCTTCGCCTAAAGTTAGAAGATGCTGATGCGCGCCTCTTTCACCATCGCGTCCATCGCCTCTCACAAGACCAACTGATCTCATCCTACTCAGCGCCCTGGATGTATGGGAGAGGGGTAAACCAGTATCTTGAGAGATTTGAGTCACGGTTTTGGGAGCATGTGACAACACTGAGAGGATTCTTCGCGTATGCTCTGAGCGTAAAGACACTGAATGACGCTGAGTTGTTTCACATACTTACACATTATGGTGCTTTTTCCAAACTGATATCGCCAAACCTCAATCAGGGGCCAAAGCAATTGGTCTCCAAATGCAATAATTCCAGTGATTGAAGGAACATTGATAGGTGCGTGTTGACACGTCTCGCAGAACACAGAGGAGGGTTAAGGGGAATGAAGACAGTACGCATCCGACAGAAAATCAAGGCGTTCTTGGCTGAGAAGCCACGCAACACTGCTGAAATATTAGAGCACATCAACAGCACAATGCGACATGGAACAACGAGTCAACAACTCGGCAACGTGCTATCCAAAGACAAAGACATCCTCAAAGTGGGTTATATCAAGCGAAGCGGAATCCTCTCAGGCGGTTATGAGATCTGCGAATGGGCTACGCGAGATTGGGTCAGCACGAATCTCCCCGAGTGGAAAGATGGAGATCCCGTGTTCCTCAACAGAAGTGGCTGAACATAGACGCATTCTGCCCGTCACTCAGCATTGAAGATGGCTAGGGCTTCTTCGACAGAAGATCCTTGGCAAATAATAGCATAGCAAGCCGCCGTCATCCTTACACCCTCATCAGTAGATTTCTGATGTATGTTCCGCCCAGTCGCAGCACCTCTCGCTCCCGATATGTTGATTTGTTCCCACAATCGTTCTAGGAACTCACGGGGAGGGAGGCTGCCACCTCCTGAACAAATGAGACCGGTTCTCCCCGCTGCCTCTACGGCAACACCTAGGCTCTCAGGTGCAGTCATGCCCTCAAACGGAGTCGGATAGTTCACCTTAGTGAAGTCGGCCCCTATGCACAGAGCTACACCTGCTGCGCCACTGATCAATTGAGGATCTTTCTCATCAGGCACTGCCTTGCCCCGTGGATAAATCCAAGTCACCGCAATCAAGCCATTTTCATGCGCTTGCCGTATCAGAGTTGCTGCTTCTGCCAACATCTGATGCTCATATTCACTGCCAAGGTATATCGTATACCCTATACCCACCACATTGACACCATTGTTGATCAATGAAAATACATCATCAATATCCCACATGGCCATACTGACTGGGTCTCTCTGGTCGGTCTTCACCAAGTGACTCTTTGAGTTCAACTTGACCAGATATGGAACTTCAGGAGTATCTACGGCATAGTGGGCGATGAGTCCAAGTTGGCCTGCTAACACACCAAGAGTGCCTTCTTCGTGGGCCCGGGCCCCTATCGCAAACAAGTGAGCTGGGTCATTAGGAGTTGGAGGGATATCCCCCTGAACACCATAGAAATCATCGTTGAGATGCTCGATCTTCTGATCGCAAGCGAAAAGGTTCATTCGTCCGGTGTTACAAGTCGCCGCGGCCATATTCCTCAGATACCTATTGCGATGTTCATCCGGGACGTCTGCAGGAACGACGATATCATCCATGCAAAGGGGCGGGACTTTGATGGGTTTCAATCCATCGCAAAAGGTTGCCACACTCAGACACGTGGATGGAAAGTGGAAAGATGGCGTTCACTGCCATCTATGGTCGCAAGCACCTCACTGTGTGTCATATGTCCCTCATCCGATGAAGAAACACCTGGAAGGTAACCCTCGCAAACTCCAGTAGCTACGAAAATTGCATCATCGCTCGTGCAAAGATCATCATTGGCCCATACCTTGCCGAGGTCCACATCAGGAAGCATTGATGATGCCCTCTCTCGATCTGCATCATCTCTGAACGTAAGGCGGCCTTCAAACACACCATCAAGAGCGAGCGAGGCTACAGCACTGATTACGCCTTCTGGAGCGGCGCCGATGCCCAACAATAAGTCGGTCTCATCTCCGCGGACCGCCTCGATCGCCGCGCTTATGTCACCATCATCGATTAATGTGAGACTGACACCGCAATCCCTGAGTTCTCTAATCAAGTCAGAATGCCGAGGTCGATTGAGAACGGTCACGCGCACTTCATGTAGGGGGACATTCAGCACGTCCGCTGCTGATTCGACATTTGCAGAAGGGCTTGCATCGAGTGAAACTTCACCACGCAATATCGACGATGATGCGAGTTTATCCATATACGTATCAGGGGCATGCAATAATGCACCTCGAGGGGCGGCAGCAAGAACGGCAATAGAATTGGGCCGGTTGAGGGCGCAATTGTTTGTGCATTCTAGTGGATCAACTGCAATATCAACACCGAAAGCCGATTCCCTTCCCACAAAGGCACCGAGCTCTTCACCAATCCAGAGCATAGGGGCTTCATCTCGTTCACCTTCTCCAATGGCAACCCTTCCGTCAAATGGAACGGTATCA
>CAZMJD010000068.1:0-7826 GCA_964566385.1 uncultured Candidatus Poseidoniales archaeon
ATGCAGTACTCGAATAGACGAAATTTCATCCTGTCAGATCATTGTTGATGGTCCAGTGACATCCAAGTTCCACTCCATTGGCGTCACCTGGGCGTGGTAGGTCAGATGTGATCGTGTCACACACAGTACCATTGATGTCCGTGTCCTTGTCGACCTTGTGCATTTTCAGAGCAATCTGGTGGGAGTAGAAGTAGTCCCCATTGCTTGTTGAGTCAATGTTGATGACGCTGATGTAGAATGGTACCTGTGTACCCTCGATAACTGCAGGGTCACCACTGTACCTGAGTGACTGTGGCTTGAAGGTGTAGTCAGGTACGGCTTCCTCGGTGTTGCGAATCTTGATGCGAACATCGACAGTTGCGCTCTTTTGCTCATAATCCCCACTGTGGAGATCGTAGAACGATGGACGGTCTTCAAAGGTTGCGTCTGAGACAGTGAATGTCACCAGACAGTAATCCACAGAGACCGATTGGTCCTTGGGCTGGGTCTGGTGAACTCCTTGATCGTAGAGCGGATCAATTTCTTCGCCTTCGGTATTCGCATCAGGGACAGGGATGATCTTCATCTTACCACTGGTGATCAAGTCTTCCTGAGTTGGTGTCTCCGCATCGACCACGTGGAAGTAATCCTGATAGCGACATCCATCGCTTGAATCGACCTCCCAAGTCAATGTGGAGTTCTTGTCATGGATCCACTGATTCACATTGTTCGGATCATCGATGTACGCATCCACGTCTTCGACCACATTCCTTAGGTCAATCACCGTGTTATCCGCGTCGTAATCATCTTCATCGAAGGTCCACTCCCAGATGACCGGGCAGTTGATTCGGTTCTCTGTGTCGACGCACTCACCGATGACTTCGTTGAGGGTTGTACCACCCTGCGTTACCAGCGAATTCGCACCTGGACCTTCTGTGTCAGATGGGTTGTAGATACCTGGCTGATTGTTCTCAGGTCGGACGAGGAAATCCACGGTGTGCGTGATTGCGTCTGGATTGTTCTGTGCATTATCAGTCAAATCCAGATAGATCTTACAGTATCCGCCGATCTGATAGTTCTCTTCCCATAGGATGAGTTCATCGCCTACCATCGAGATGGAGAAGACCTCGCAACCATCCTCAAGAGATACATTCCACTCATGTACCTGAGGAGGTATTCCATCTGCTGCTTCTGGGTTAGGAGCGTTATTTGGATCCTGCTCGTTCTCCTGATCGAAGACCCAGGTTTTGTAGACCCTGAGTGGCTGACCTTGGGCATTCGTGATGTCCTCGAACTTGTTAGCGTCGGAGTCGAGTCTCAATGAGTGAGTGATGAATCCTTCCTCGATCTGGTTGCCGTCGCCGTCCTCAGTGTCCAGATTGATGTTTGAATTCTGGCACTGCTCAAGGAATGTCGAACCTGTTCCAATTTCGTTCCTATTACAGATGATCGGTGCGTCGTTGACGTTGGAGACCAAGATATCCATTGGACGTGACTTGGTCAGACCATCGGGATCTCTTACAGTCACTGTCAGCTCAAGGGTGCCGAACATATCGGGCCTTGGATCAATAGTGAGCAGACCATTGACAATCGTCCCTGGATCCTCCAGAAGTTGATACTCTTGCCCGAGGCCAAACTTACTGACACCGAAGCTAATCTCCCACTCCAGACCGTTTGGATCCTGAAGATCCTCACCATAGTTGTTCAGATCGAGCGTGTAGGATGCTTGATCTTCCTCAAGAGTCTGAGCGGGTATCTCCAAGATGATTGGTTGGTTGCGCTTGATGTCAATCTGGAGAATCTGGCTCGTACTCATATCAATCTGGGTCTTCGACGAATCCCAATTCTGGATACCGTTACGCATGATGTCCTTCACAGTGACGTCCC
Organism: uncultured Candidatus Poseidoniales archaeon; assembly: GCA_964566385.1. GTDB lineage: Archaea > Thermoplasmatota > Poseidoniia > Poseidoniales > CAYMED01 > CAYMED01. Next base: position 1,867 of record CAZMJD010000068.1, read on the forward strand.
ATGACGTATCTGTTCCGACCGGCGTGTTAGATCCGATGAAGCTCCGGAAGATGAGAAGATGATTCCTCATCTGGCCTACTGAAAGAGTCGACTCCTTCTGTGCATCGAATCGAAGCATGCTGGGAGTGTTCCAATCAGCAGACGTTGCAGAGCTACCGGAGACAGGCACGGCGTTGTTGTTGGGATGTGTTGCAATGACATCACCGCTGCTTGAATCCTTGACAAAGGCGAACACACGGATCGAGTCTTGAGCTCCATTCAGGCCGATACAGCTCCATGGAATGGCTATCTCGGTGAATTCCGAGGTCAGTGGTTCCGAAGTTGCTCGGCCGAGGTACTCTTCGAGACCTGTACAGATAGAGTGAACCCACCCAGTACCACTGTACGAACTCGTGATCGTCTTGTAGGTGAAATCATTGCTCAACTCAAGGCGGTGATCTGCAGAGATGGGTAGAGCGTGTGCTGGACTTAACATATCACCGTAGGTCTCTGACTCAGGATTATCCTGTGCATTCGTCTGACCTGACCGTGTTCCACCAGTCTCAGAATCGATGTAGATGACAAGGTCCTCTCCATCGTTCACTAGATCATGACCTCGCAGACCGAAGTAGAGATTGTTGAAGTCCCAGGTCGCCATGAGTGTGCTGTTAGTGTCAGCAACGTAGAGATCCTGACGCATGCGGGTTGAGATGTCGGGGCCACCTGAGATGACACCGGGTCGCGCCCATTCAGAGGGGGTTGCACCGAACCAATCCGTCATGTTGCCTTGATCATTGGCTGTGTTGACATTGATTGATTTGGTCCAGCCGGGACTGATGTAATCTGCCTGGTATCTGTCGTGGGATTGTAGGACAACTTCGACATTGTTGGTTGGAGAGCCCATGTAAGTCACATCGAGACCGAGGTTGTTACCCTCATAGATCACAGCCGTGGGGTCGACAATGAGCTTGCTCGTATCGAGAGACCCGTTGATGACCCAAGTCGTTGTATCCACACCTGCATCAATCATCGAACCCATGCCTATGTAGGGCGCGGTTCCATCAGTTGGGTTGAGATACGTGACGTTCTCCAAGAATCCCGTCGCTCCATTGTCGACGACGAAGGTATGGTTAGCCTTGCTCTGGATCTGGTTGAAGCGATAGTCCTTTACACCATCCACCTTGATTCCATATTCTCCTTCAAGCGTGAGGTATTCGGCATTCACAAAGGCCGAAGAGCCGGAGACTTCCAATGCAACTCCATCGTAGCCACAAATGGTGCATCCAGACTTCAGAGTGGCTCCACCAAGTGTATTGACAAGCTTGATTGTGCCCGTGTAGAGAACACTGTTGTCAGCACGGTCAATCACATTGACATTGTAGGGCTGATAGACCTCAGAGTTCACGGGAACCGTTGCATCGTTCACTGCAGATGCTTCACCACAAGAGATGCTGAATGTGGCCGGAAGTTCCTCGACGTCGCCTTGAGCGAGCTTGGTGTTGCTGCTCGTATTGACAATCGCCCAACTGGTCTCTTCTGGCCAGTAATCGGACTCGAAGCGGATGTCATAATCCGTTGCGGAGCTTAGACTGAGCGTGCCACTGGATGGGAAGGCGACCTGATAGCCCCAGTCGTAACCAGGGATGACGAAATCATTTCCATCTGATTTCTTGACAGGGGTATTGGTCCCAGCCTCAAAGATACCACCGCTGTTTGGTCCAACACCATCGTTACCATCACCTTATGAGTCATACATCTGCAGAACAATGTCAGAACAGGTCTGAACAACTGGTGGCCATTTATAGTCGATATCTGTCGAACTGAACAAATGACTGGTAGATTCCTCGATCGTGAGGTTCTTGGTACCGGTGTTGACGAACTTGATGCTGTCACCGGTTGTCACCAAGAAATCTGCTGGCCAACTTCCTGCAGTCTCATCGAACGATAGCTCATGCTGCATCGGGTCATTCTGACCGACAGTGAGATCTGCATCCGTAACTGAGACTGCATTTCTGCTGGCGTTGATGAACGTGTTCATGCTCATCGACAATTCACCACCATTCATGACGATACCATCTACGAAACCTGAGATGGTGACAGTGTTGAGCTCAACCTCTAGATTGTTACCAGAGATCTCGTAACCTGGACGGTCAGACCAATCCGAGCGGCCCGAATCATAGGTCGAGCCGTTGTCCACAACGTTACAGTTGTTGGTCTCAAAGGCCTGATGGTAGACGTGAACCTCGTTGTCTGCTAGCCAGACAGTTCCTCCACCACAGTTCTGCACCCAGATACCATATCCACCGTCAATTGCACGACCACTCTGTGTGACGAAGTTGTCATTCATGGTGAAGTCAAGACCTCCGCGGATAGAAGCGACATAGATACCGCCATCTGCGTCGGTCAACGAATTTCCATTGACATTTCCGTGAGTGTTCTTCATGTAGATACCATATTGACTGGTACTCGAACCGTCACCATAGATTGTGTTTCCAACTATATCAACACCATCTACTCGACTGACATAGATAGGAGAGTCTGCATTCGAGACGTTATTTCCATGAATCATCAGGTTCTTGATCTGAGAATCATCAGCATGAATACCATATTGCAGACTTGATGAACCATAGATACTGTTATCGCGAATGACCACGTTATCGACGTAACTTGGAGACTGCATCCAGATACCATAGTACTCGGCATCAATCAACTTGTTGCCGACGATCTGAGCACCATCGGGGCCATAGTCAGCCGAGTTCTGATAGTAGTAATTCTGAGTACGGGAGAGGCGAATAGGGTAATCATATCCTATCATCGTATTATTGACAACATGGTAGTCGTCTGGCTCTCCAGCATTAACTCCATACTGATACTCGAAGTTACGGTAGCCATCATACTCTGGAGCGATGAACGTATTATTCCAGAGCTCGAAGTGATCCGGTTCGTCTCTGTTGTAAGTCAATCCCTGAGAGATGCTAGTCAGACCAAGAATGGTCGAATCCTTGATGTTCGGGTTGAGGATGTTCCAAGGCTGCCCGAAACTCACACCCATCTGACTGTCTTCTGACAGCTGAGGGGGTGAGAGCACGATCATCGTGGTGCCCTCCATATTCCAGTCATACTGGCTGTAACCATCCTTGTAGACTCGGAACACATTCTGATAGGCACCCATACGAGGCTTGAGGAACACGATTGAATGGTCTATTGTGACGTCCGTGCTCCAGCCGAAATACGTGTAATCAGTGGTGAACATCATCGCTGTGTTGTCCCAGTCTCCTGCCTGGCCACTCGAACTGGCAACTGGAGAATAGGTGTTACCCCAGCCGTCACTGCCGTAACCATATTGGTTGCCAACTTGGCCAGACCAACCGACATCACAGTTCTGGTCCCAACCACTCGAGCACACGATGGCATCGATATACAGGGACAAGCTCAGATCTATTTCCTGAGCACCTGTGGCTGTCAGGACAGGGGTCTCACGGACATAGCGCCAGAGACGTGTGTCTGCTTTATCATCCTCGGCGATCAGGGCGACCACCTCGTAGGAACCCAAAGGCACGCTTGCTAGGCCGTTAACGTCGACACGCTCGGTGACCTTGGTGAATCCGAAGGCCTTACCATCAGCGTCCGAGACCGAAGTACCGGCGATTCCTCCGCCAGCACGAAGCATGTACACTTCAGCACCGGATCGTGCGAGACCACCGTACTTGGTGACGAACGTGACACTCCAGCCACGCTCAACCACACCGAGTCCTGAGGTCACAGTGACCTTAGCCAGATCGATTGAACCATCAATCACAGACACCGTTGCTGCACTCGTGACCTTGATGTCCTCGGTGTTGCCGGTAAATGTAGGATTGTTGAGTATGTATTCTCCAGTACCTGCCACCGAGAATCCAATGGCGTTGTTCTTGAACTCGAGATCACTCCATTCCCAACCACCTTGATCGGAACTTCCGACCTTGATAGCGGCACCGGGATTGGCATTCTCGATAAGACCCTCGAAGGTCATCTCCATGTTCATACCGATGTTGATTCCGGCGTTGGTCTGGTTGTTGAAATTGATGTTCGTCAGTTCAAGGTTGCCTGAACCTGCAAGCCCAATACGTAGGCCATCAGTTCCACCATTGACCGTGATATCATCAATGATACCTTGAGAACTTCCGGCGATGAGCACACCTGCATCACTAGGTGCATCAATGACTAATCGGTTGATATCAGCGGTTGCGGTGTCACCACGGTAGTTGACACCAACGTCGGTCGTTGAGATTGAGCCATCATTAAACGTGGCCCTACCCATCTGTTCGATCCAATCACTGTTCCTGAGTTCCGATTCAGTGTCTCCGACACGTACCAGGAACTGCATTCCATCTTCCACATTCTGCGAACCTCTATGGAAGAAGTCCAGATTGAAAGAGAACTCACTGACGCCTGCTGTCTTAGCTACAGGTGCTGTCATGATGAACTTGTATCCATTCGGCATCTGTCCATAGTTCGCATATGCTCGGCAGGCGCCGCCACTGTAGTAGTACTGGTAATACCAATAGTTGTAATTCACACCATTGGAGTCCCATCCGGTTCCAGTATCGAAATCGTTGCGGTGCTGACCATACTGACCAAAGCGGTTCCAGCGGTAGTCGTACCATTGGATCTGATTATAGTAATACTGAGGCAGAGTTTCACCATCAATCATCTCGAACTGATATCCGAACTGTCGCTGATCGCCGGTTGTCGAGTTCCTGTACTTCGGGAGGTAGTAGTTGTAGGTGTAGGTCTGAGTACCTGGCTCAACATAGCTGCTCGAGTAGGGATAATATGGGTAAGAGTAAGCATACCCGTTACCGCAGCGATAGAATGCGTTGCGCTTATGGAAAGTGTCAGACGTACCTGACAACGTACCATGATTTGCTGAGCCAGTGGAACCCTGATTATTGGGGGACCAAGAGGATGCTCCAGTCGAGCCACCATCCACATTCTGGTTATTTGGTCGAACGACATAATCCTGCCCACCACTCCAAGACGCCTTGTAGAACATCGCATCGAAGGCGAGATAATCTCCACCCCATGTGTATCCGTGGATACCCGTGGAACCCGCATCAACTTCCGTTCTCATTCCAATCTGGACGTAGTTGTTGCTCTTGGCAAGGCTTGTGACGTCAATCGAATACTGAGCCCAGCCTCTGTTGTTGACATCATTCTGACAATTGCACAAAGCGAAACTTCTGTAGAGATGAGGTAAGGACATCGAGCCTTCGACGTCAATACCGGTATTGCTCCCAGTGATCTCATAGTTGTCAAACCTAGGGGCAGCATCCTTGAGCATGATGGCTGTGTCAGCATCTTTCACTGCAATCGAATCGAGAGATACTAACTCATCTGTCGTCCCGATAAGCATGAGGCCGATACCCAATTTACCACTATTCCTAATCACTGAATCGCCAATCGAAGTCATCGAACCGTAACTGACCAGAACTGTTGCTTGATCTACAGCAGCCGAAGAAGAGCCTTCAATCGATGAAGCATCAAGGTTCAGAGTCGAACCTTCATTCACCCCGATGATACAATCGCAAGAACTGTCCATGAAGGCGTTACGGAATATGGTATCCGTCATCGACAATGTGCCACTGGTCAGATCGAAATCAAATGGTTTCTGGTTGCTCAATGCTCCCAGAAGCATTCCAGTGAAGTTCAATTCACCACCATTTGTGATGGAAATAGACCGAGGTGAAGATGCCGATGGAGAATCAACTGTGATTATACCACCTTGAATCTCGAGCTCACAACCGTCGATAACAATATCCGCTTGCAGAGTGATGTTCGCTCCACCTACCAGATAGGAGTTCGACTTATCTGGGTGTGCGTTGACGTTGCTTTGAATCCAGCTACAATCCACATTAGAGCTCCATGTTACGGGTGCCGCATCCATTATGATCTCAATCGATCCATCTGGGCGAACGGTGTCCCACAACAATTCTCCACTA
>CAZMJD010000069.1:0-7779 GCA_964566385.1 uncultured Candidatus Poseidoniales archaeon
AGTTCGATCACCTACGAGGACATTGGTGGAATCGGTGAACAATTGCTCAAGGTACGTGAGATGATCGAGCTCCCTCTCAAACATCCCGAACTCTTCCATCGTCTTGGAATTGAACCACCCAGAGGCGTGCTTCTGCATGGCCCACCAGGTACTGGTAAGACGATGATCGCCCGGGCTGTCGCCAGTGAGACCAAGGCTAATTTCACGTCCATCAATGGACCTGAGATCATTTCGAAGTATTACGGTGAGTCCGAGAAACAATTGCGAGAAGTCTTCGAAGAGGCCTCGGCAAAAGCACCTGCTATCGTCTTCATCGACGAGTTGGACAGCATCGCTCCAAAGCGCGAAGATGTTCACGGTGAGGTCGAGCGCAGAGTCGTTGCTCAGCTTCTGACACTCATGGATGGAATGCAAGGTCGCGACAATGTGATTGTCATCGGTGCCACCAATCGTCGTGACGCTGTCGACCCAGCCTTGCGTCGTCCAGGTCGATTCGACCGTGAGATCGAGATAGGGGTGCCTGACCGTGAGGGTCGTGCTGAGATCCTTGAGGTCCACACTCGTGGCATGCCGATAGCTGATGACTTCGAGAAGGAATGGATTCTGGAGAATACCTACGGCTTTGTCGGAGCAGACATCGCCGCACTCGTACGAGAAGCAGCGATGAAGACTCTTCGCCGTTTCCTGCCAGACATTGATCTCGATGCAGAGAGCATCCCTTCAGAGGTTCTCGAGCGCATGGAGGTCTGCATGGATGACTTCCGTCTCGCTATCAAGGACATTGAGCCCTCTGCGCTGCGAGAGATATATGTCGAGGTTCCAGAGGTCACTTGGGATCAGGTCGGTGGCCTTGTCGATATCAAGGAGCGAATCAAGGAATCCATTGAATGGCCCCTGACCAAGCCTGAGATCTTCGAGCGCTTTGGAATCAAACCCCCGCGCGGCATTCTGTTGTTGGTGCTCCTGGCACGGGTAAGACCTTGCTCGCTAAAGCCGTGGCCAACGAGGCTGCTGCGAACTTCATCAGCGTCAAAGGACCCGAATTGATATCGATGTGGGTCGGTGAGTCAGAGCGGGGTATCCGTGAGATCTTCAAGAAGGCCAAACAAGCTTCACCCTCGGTCATCTTCTTCGATGAATTCGAGGCACTTGCCAGTGCTCGTGGTGGGGGGGGTGGTCCTGGTGAAGGTAGCCGAGTCGGTGATCGAATGGTCAACCAACTGCTGTCTAGCATCGATGGCGTTGAAGGACTTGAGGATGTGATTGTCATCGCAGCCACCAATCGCCCTGAGCTCGTCGATCCTGCTCTGCTGCGGTCCGGCCGTTTCGAGCGTGTTATCCACATCCCCCCACCTGATCGCAAGGCAGTGGTCGAGATTCTACGAATTCATTCGTCCAAGATGCCTCTTGGTCGGTTCAAGCTTGAGGACATTGCCAGTCGTCTCAATGGATATACTGGTGCTGACATCGAGGCCGTCTGTCGTGAAGCAGGTCTGGTCGCAATGCGGGCAAATGCGAAATCGGTGAACAAGTCGCATTTCGAAGAGGCAGTTCGTGCTATCCGTCCAACGATCACGCCCGACATGTTGGATTACTACAACAAGCTTGAGACACGATTGATGTCAGGCATGGATAGCATACGTCGAGGCGCCGACAGCAACAAAGGCATGGAAGCCATGTAAGGGTCGATATGCCACCGATCACCTTCTCGAAGGACCTTCTCGGCCGCAATGTCCTCGATGCTGCCAGTGATGTGTTAGGGACGCTTGAGAACATCGAACTCGACATTTCCACCGGTCATATCCTTTCACTTTGTGTCAAGGCCGCACCGGATATCGATGTCGAGGCGCTGCCTTGGCCTACTGGTGCCTCAGGAGTGGTCCTAGTGCCATTAGAGGCCGTAGAGAGGGTCACATCAGCGATTCACCTCAATGTTTGACCGTTTCAGAGGCGTGAACTAAGTGATGGAAAGGTCTTGAAGGTGAGGCGCTTACCCTCCCTGCTGACATGGCGACGCGAGCGCAGAGATCCCGGCGTTTCGCCCTCCTTACGGCGTTCTACGCGTCAGTTCTTGTCCTTCTTGGTGTATTGTTGAATCAATATCTCAATCCTCTACCATCTCATCAATCGGCTTATGGCCAGGATTGGGATGACCTCTCATCATTTCGAGATGATATTCAAGCCATGGGAATCGATACAAAATCTCTCGTTTCAAGCCCCTTACTGCTTGAGGATGTAGATGATCCTGCCAATACTGTCGTCATCATCGCCGGTGTCGAGCGGGATGCCTTCGATCTTCCGAACCTTGGTCAGACAGACCTAGGCCTCGATGCTCTGAAGGGTTCGAAAGGTTACTCCGTGTCTGAGTTGAATGCTATGATTCGCTTCGTTGATCGTGGTGGAAGCATCCTTGTGATGGATGATTTCGGATTTGCCTCCTCGGTTGCAGATGCTTTTGGAATCGATCTGAGCGGTGCACGTCTTTTCGATGAAGAATATGCTGTTGAGCTTGATTCGAACTACACCTGGCTCAATATGAGCACAGATGAGGATAATCCCGATGAAGATCAAACCCCCGATCATACGCGTTGGGCAACCAGTCATCCATGTGCTCGATTCGCCAACAACAATGTCACTATCTCACAACCAGGTCTTGCTGGGTTGTGTGCCCATCGTTGGAACTCAGATACCCGTCAATTGGATTACGATCCAAGTTTCCACATGCTGATGAATTCGCCCTCGGCGTTTCGAGAGACTGAGACCAGTGCAGCCCTCACAATTGCAGCCATGGGCCATTCTTCACAGGAGTCTGCCCTTGATATCAATGGTGATAACAAACTCCTGTTTGATGCCGAATTAGCTGGGCAGACCGTTGACGTTGAAGGGCCATTCGATACCTACATCGAGGCTTGTGATGGTAATTGTTCAGTGCCGAACACAGGTCGAATCTACTTCATCTCAGATGGCAGTACTTTGATCAATGCGATGTATGATTATGAGGGCTATAACAATGGAACTTACACTGAGGGCAGGATTCCAGATAAGTTGATGCCAGTCAATGATAACAGGATGTGGGCGCTTGATTTCATTGCTGAATCCTTACTTGCCGATGCCAGCAATCTTTCTGACGTTGATGTGACCGAGACTCAGATCAGCACACTCCTGGCGACTGAAGGGATGCAGGTCATCTTCGAGGAGAGTCGACATGGCCAGCAAGCACCGCTTGGAATTGCCGACGCGTACAACTTCCTGTACTACATCTTGGTCTATTTCACATCGGACAGTACCGCAATGCTCCTCCTGTTCCTTATCCTGTTCATCATTATGGAAGGTGTCCTCATTCGGAAGAAGGATCCTGAGGACTGGAAACATGTCTTCAGTGTCATCTACTATGGATTCGGAGATGCTACCCGTTACGGCTACTACAACAAACCCGGCAAGATTCGCTCAGCTCTTCTGCAGAAGGTGCGGAACAGCAACGGTTTGAGTGTCGACGAATTCGATCGTCTCTCTGGTCGTGATCTACAGGAGATGATCAAAGACCCACTTCTGGTCAAATTCGTGTTCGAGGACAGAGATTATTCGCTCGAGCAACTCGTGACCGTCATCAAACGGGTCAAATCATTGGGGAAGGGGTGATCAGAGATGTGGACCCGAAAAGCAGCACTCTATCTCACGTCTGGCGTTGCCCTGTTGCTGCTGGGCATGATGGTCGGTAATCCTCAGATGATGATCTTCGGTATCGTCTTCCTTTCATTCATCGTCGTTAATTCGTGGTTATCTGGGCATGGCGATGTCGAACTCACTCGCCGTTTGTCTGCAGATAATGTGTACAAAGGAGATGACATATCTGTTGAATTGATCATTCGCAACAAGTCGTTGCGACGTACTCATCATCTTGAGATATTTGACAACGTCCCACATGAGATGAAGATCAAATCTGGCCTGAACATGATGAGACTCAACCTCGGTCCAGGAAATGAGGCATCGATCAGATACACTCTGCGCTGCCCGTTGCGAGGTCATTTCTCGGTTGGACCGACCTCGATGAGGTTCCGAAACACGTTCAATCTGTTCACTCAAGAGATGTACAGTGACCATCGCTCGGATCTGATCGTCTTCCCCCAGGTCCGAGATGTTGAGGAGGCAATCATCAAGTCGAATGTTCCTAAGATGTACACCGGAGCCACTGTGCTTCGTTCCCCAGGTCCTGGGACCGAATTCTATGCTCTACGTGAATACTTTCCAGGAGACCCATTCAAGAACATCAATTGGAAGGCTTTTGCCCGTGCTGGGAAATTGATGATCAATGAGAAATGCCGTGACGCAGTTACAGACGTCTTCATCATCCTTGATAGTCGGGACGTGAGTCGAATTGGTACCGTTCTGAAGAATCCACTTGAAATGGGCAGTGTGGCCGCAGCCTCACTTGCTTCCTTCTTCATTCAGCGGCGAGACAGCGTTGCATTAGCCGTTTACGATGACCATCTCTCCTATCTTCCCGCGGACTCCGGCGATAAACAGTACTTCAAGATCCTCTCAAGTCTTGCTGGAGTTGTACCAAGAGGAAACATGCCTTTGCAGGCAGTCACTAACGCCTTGGCCCCACGCTTCAGTCGAGGTTCTCCGATCTTCATCATCTCGAGTCTTGAAGGAGATGGCACAGTCCCTCCAGCAGTCCGCGACCTTGCAGGTCGTGAACATGATGTGACGGTTCTGTCACCGTCAAGCATCGACCTTGAACGACTCGTAAGCAGGATTCCTCGCATGGCCTATGAAGTCATGAAAATCGAGCGTGACAACAGGCTAACAGCTCTCTCCGGATTTGGTGCCCATGTGATTGATTGGAATCATGATATGGACTTGACTCAAGCGTTATTGCAGGTGAAGGACTTCTGAGGTGTTCTAGATATGGCAGATGAGATTGGTGCTCAGAAAGAGGGCATGAAGCACCTCAACATCAACAATGTTCGGCGCTCACCTCAGATTCTTCTCATCCAAGGCATCGCTATTTCGTCATTGATTGCCATGTACATCACTTGGGTGCAGACCTATCTGATGCCTACTCCTTTCATTGGCCATGTTTCTGTCATGGAACTTCTAGAGTCGAAGATCAATAGTGCGGTCACCGATCCCAGTGGTGAAGCGGCCGGTCTTTCCCTCACTGGGTCCATCATTGGAATGGGACAGAATGGACGCGGTCAATACGTTGGACCAATCATCATTGCAACCCTGCTCGGGGTGGGCCTGGCCCTCCTCGGCTTCCAGAAACCAAAGACACGACGCAGAGTACGTCTTGCAATCGCAGGCCTCATCCTCATTCTGCTGGTTGGTAGAATGATTCCCTACATGTTAGGGCAGTTGTGGACCTTGCTCGCCTTCCTCCTCAAATCTGCTTTCAGCGGCTTTGGTAATGATTGGGAATGGCGCTGGGCTTCGACATCTGACTTCATTGCGCCGACAGTTGAACAACAGATGACTCTGGTCTGGCCGATTATTCTCTTTATCCAGATTGCAATCATTCTTGCATATACCGCACCTGTCTGGATCGGCTCAAGAGGGGTCGTTGGACTGCGTCGACGTGGCATACGAACTGCAATCGTCCTGATGCTGCTTGTCATCATCGTTCACGCCGTTGTGACTTGGGACGTTATTGTTGCAATTATTCAGAAGAATGCGGAGGGTACCTGTATCGTCTACATACCACCTGAATGTACTGGTGGTATACATCCACTATCTAGTCAGATAGGAGGTGATGCGGAGATGTTCGGTCTGGTCACCGAGGAACAGTTCCGTCTTGTCTTGATTGCTGCTCTGATGTTGGTCTTCATCGAGACGGGAAATGCCTCGATTCGATACATGGATTACGCATTCAAGCTTCCAGAGGCCTGCAAGCGAGATCCTGAATATGTCCGCCAGTTCGAATCCCTTCTCAACGGCCACCTCGTGCACACTGCTGCCTTCTTTGGCATAGCCGCCTTCGCTGCAATGATCTCAATGCAGTTCCACAAACTTCTGTTACAGATCGTAGAGAAGACACTTGAATTACCAGGCCTTGAAACGGCACAGTGGACCTTCCAGATACGTGAATCATTGGAATTAGAGCTGACGTATGGTCTTGTGATCAGTGCCCTGCTCTTCCTTGCATTCGCATCTCTTCTCCGCCTGATACTACCTTGGCAGACACTCTTCGGCATCCTTGAACGTCTCAATCCACTTCGACGGTCCTGAGAGTGAAGAAGACAGGAACATCACTTCTTGCGCATCGTTTTGTTATACTGCCGTTGCGTGTGGAATGCATAGATGACGATACCTACGATGATGAGTAATACGGGTGTCGCTCTTTGAAGAATCTCGCCGATTCCAGGTCCATTCTCATGAATGTGAATCACATCATCGAGCACGACGATAACATCGACATCTCCATCTTCCCCAAGATCGAAAGTGTACAAGCTCTTTGCCTCATTTGTCGAGGACCATGAGATTCCACCAGAGATGGACCCATGCCCTATGCGTCCATCCTCATGTCGGACGATCAGGTGCACATCCAGTTCAGCTTCTACGTGCAAGATCTCTGCTTCCTCGATGTCATAGATCTGTAGTGCCTTCGTTCGATTGAATGTATTTCCTTCGTTGATCCAGATCTCCAAGAGGACATCAGATACCACAACCAGGTCGTCGTAGCCGGTGCCATCGATATCGGTGCAAATGACTGATTTGATGGGATCTGGCCATTCATCAAGGGCCGTACCATCTCTCAGTAGCGAATCATCCCATTCGCCTCTGGCGTTGCGCACATGCAATACAAGGTCCCCGTTGTGCCAACCTGACAGCATATCCATATCCCCATCTTTGTCCATGTCATTGAACGTCCAAGTCACCGGTCTTGAGCAGGATGCCCTTGCCTCGCAATTGTAACCTTGTGTGATCATAACTGGTGCGATCCTCAGATCACCTGCAACATTATCCCATAATTCGGCAGTCCCATTTCCATACATCGCTACCACATCTGGAAAACCATCGTTGTCAGCATCCCCGACCGCCAGATCATGGACTGTTGTCGTGGTTTTCCCAAGTATGCTGCTCACCAATTGACTCCCACCACCATCATTCAGTATTCGGACATCAGGCACATCTGTCGAAACAATCACCGACCATGGTTTGTCGGGACCTAGGCGTATCGCCGCCGCCGTAACGATGTTCGCGTCAGATTCCATGCTTGACACTTCAAGCAATTGTGTTCCCGAAATTTTCCAGATAGAACGATTCCCTATCAGTAGGGTCATTGCCTTGGAATCCTTACTGTGGGGGAGGAACAACGCTTTGTCAACTGACTCGGAAAGTGAGATGGTTTCGTGCCGCCAATCAGGCCACGCATCGAACTGTCTTGTAGCAAAGGAATGGATGCGATGGTCATCATCCAGAACATCGATGTGATCCTTGATTCCATCCATGTCTGTATCCATCTGATTGAATTCACTGGAGGAAGTAATGCCCTCACCGGACACTATGACGACAGGAGCAAGAAAGAGAAGGGTGACGAGGATCGTCCCCAGGTAATCAGAGATCGATTCCTTCGAGGTCACGTTCCAGTGCCTCCACAGCTTCATCTGAGTCTTCATCGATCATGTTGCTAGGATGTTCCTCGAGTTCAAGGGCGATTTCGGCTGAACGCCGTTTTGTTGCCATACGATCCAATCGATCGATCTCTGCTTCAAGTCGAGCAAGTTCATCCATCTCCATATTTGATGCCACAACTCCAACTGGTGTTTCGCTAGC
>CAZMJD010000070.1:0-4604 GCA_964566385.1 uncultured Candidatus Poseidoniales archaeon
TCGTGTTCGTCGTGTTCGTCGTGTTCGTCGTGTTCGTCGTGTTCGTCGTGTTCGTGTCCTTGTCTTCATTGCTCGTGTCGTCGCCGATGCACCCTGCGAGGGTGCCGGTTAGCAAGAGAGCAATGAGAACGAAATTAGTCATATTTGTCGTCTTCAAGTTTAGTTTGTTCTTCGTGGCGATTGTATCAAGTCTCCGTTATATCTGAACCGGCGGGGCTTTATTGTTAAACCCACCCTTAGACAAGTGCCATATTCGTGAATAATCGGGTCGGGCTGAATCGCTTAGGCTGGTTCAGCGTAGATTCTACTTTCAAGGGAGAAGCAATCAAAGTTGCTGATTTTGAGCAACATCGGCCGAAAGGACACCCGCTTACCATAGATGCTGGATCGAAATATTACAAAATTACTGGGGGAAAATGTGAGAATATCTCACGTGATGAAATCATTCTCGTCAGTAGTGGAATAAGCCTGAATTCCAGACAATGGCGGGCAAACATGCTAGTGGAATTCTAACATTTTCTCTCAAGAATTTTCGCAGACTTGATGCTGGGAAACGACCTAGTTTTCACTGACCGCATCGTTTTGCCGAACAAGGTCATGATACGACCTACCTCTTCCCGACCTCGAATGCAGGCAAATCAGGAACAACGAAGGTGAAACTCCCTCATGTATCTGACAAATCCGTCAGTTCATGGTTGGCACGGGTTCGAAACGAATCCTCACCGTTTTACGGGGATACCATTCGGCCATACTCCTCTCACACGTATCGACACTCGCTTGCCATGCGGTTCCTCAACACTGGAGCCACCTTCGAGGATGTTGCACGCATACTTGGAGATACTGTGGCCACCATTGAAGCGCATTACTCGGAGCTTGGATTCACACCATCTTTCAGGAAAGCATGGGAAACTGCCCATGCACGCTCAAAGATGCAAATGACCGAAGGAACGGCGCAACCAGAATGGTTGGATCGGTTTAGAATGGTTCGGACTCCAAATCACCACAGGGCCGGTGTACACGCTTCGTGGGGTACGGACTCCAGATTGCTGGCGGACCTGCGGGGATTTGAACCCCGGTTAACGGGTCCGCAACCCGCTGTGATATCCTAGCTACACTACAAGTCCAGCGACACGGCCACTGAGGGTCGCTGTTTAATCGCGTCGCTCTATGTCAAGCTCCACATGCTTCACAATCATCATCATCTATTCGGCAAACCATAGGGTTCTCAGATTCTTGTGCTCTGTCAATGAGGCCAGATATTGAATCATCCTCGACATCCTTTGCTCTCATCTTCTGTTCATGCGTGAATTTGATGGCATTAGTAGCGGCCTTCGTCCGCAGATAATACATTCCTGTTTTCAATCCAGCACGCCAACCCGTGAAATGCATTGAGGTCACCTTGCTTGTTGTAGCATCAGTCATATGGATATTGAGACTCTGTGATTGATCGATGTAGGCGCCACGGTCTGCGGACATCTCGATGATTGCTCGCTGGCTGATTTCCCAAGTTGTTTTGTATCGTCGCCTGATTTCTTCAGGAATGGAGGTTATGTCCTTGATGGAGCCATTCTCCCATATGATCTGATCTTTCATATCTTCAGACCACAAATCAGCGTCAATCAAATCCCTTACCAGATGTTTGTTGATGACCTGGAATTCACCTGCCAGAGTCCGACGCACATAGGCGTTTGAGGTGAAAGCCTCGAAGCATTCGTTATTGCCCAAAATCTGGCTGGTTGATGCGGTTGGCATTGGCGCAACGAGCAATGAATTCCTCATTCCATGCTGCATTACATCAGCTCGACATGAATCCCAGTCCCATAGGCCCGAATTAGGTGTGACGCCCCATAGGTCGAATTGCAATCGACCTTCAGACGCCGGTGAACCTGCAAACGTCTCGTAAGGCCCATCTCGTTTTGCCAGATCAACTGATTCAATGATGGCAGCATGATAGATGGTTTCGAAAATGTGGCGATTGAGTTCCTTTGCACCTTCACTCTCAAAATCCATCTTCAGGAGTGCGAATGTGTCTGCAAGCCCTTGAACTCCTATTCCAATAGGGCGATGTCTCAGGTTCGAATTCCTCGCCTCAGGTACTGGGTAGTAATTTCGATCGATGACTGCATTAAGGTTGTAAGTAACTTGGCGAGTGATCTTGTGCAATTGTTCAAAATCATACGTCCCGGCTTCTACATCAACAAACTTAGGCAGAGCTATTGAGGCGAGATTGCATACTGCCACCTCATCGGGAGAGGTATACTCCATGATTTCAGTGCATAAGTTCGAGGAACGAATTGTTCCAAGATTCTGCTGGTTGGATTTCGCATTGGCGGCATCCTTGTACAACATGTATGGTGTTCCAGTTTCTATCTGAATGGTCACAAGATGGTCCCAGAGGTGACGGGCATTAACAACCTCTCTCGCCTTTCCTTCGTCTTCGTATTGCAGGTATAATGTTTCAAATTCTTCACCCCATACGTCATGCAATCCAGGACATTCATTCGGGCAGAACAGACTCCATTTAGCATCATCTTCAACGCGTTTCATGAACAGATCTGAAGTCCATAGTGCGTAGAATAAATCTCTAGCCCGGCTCTCCTCTTTACCATGTGGCTTCTTCAAATCCAGCCATTTGTAGATGTCAGCATGCCAGGGTTCGAGATATACTGCGATGACACCTTTTCGCTTTCCACCTCCTTGATCCACATAACGAGCGGTGTCATTGAAGACGCGCAACATCGGTACAAGGCCATTTGACGTTCCATTGGTGCCTTTGATGTAGGACCCTTCTGCCCGAATCTGATGAATTGATAATCCAATACCTCCAGCAGATTTCGAGATTTGAGCACACTGTTTCAATGTGTCATAAATCCCATTGAGCGAATCGTCTTTCATTGTGAGCAGGAAGCACGAAGACATCTGAGGGAATGGTGTACCTGCATTGAATAAGGTCGGCGTGGCGTGAGTGAACAGACCAGAAGACATCAGATCGTAAGTCCGCATCGCTTGTTCGATATCGTTGCCATGGATACCAATAGCTACTCTCATGAGCATATGTTGGGGACGTTCTGCAATCTCACCATACATCTTGAGCAAATACGAACGCTGAAGAGTCCTTAATCCAAAGATGTCGTAGTTGTCATCTCTTTCGTGATCAATCGTAGCATCAATGATTTCTGAATGGGCTTCGATTACTTCCATTGTATCAGGTGCAATCAAAGGGGCGTGAAGTTTGCTTTCGGGGTCAATATATTCGCTGAGTGCTTTAGCCGTGACCAACATCGATGGATTTGTACTTCTGTACATCGCACGCCGTGCTAGACGTGAGGAGAGGTAAGCATAGTCCGGATGCATTGTGGCAAAGGATGCAGCAGTCTCGGCTGCGAGCTCATCAATTTCATCCCAATTCATCCCTTCCCTACCGCTTTTGAGAATGATTTTGATCAAATTATCTAGGTCGATGAACCGGGTATCATAACCTTCAATCAAAGGCGCATAATCGCTTGACAGAACCTCTTCAGTGAGCAATTCAACATGTGATTCACTCAGCACATCTTCCCCATCCAGCAGCAGGCTTATGTTCACCCGCACCCGGTCTAAAAGTCTTCATCCATAGAGAACTTGGATTGGACCGAACCGGAGGTAGATTTCTTCACATTCGACTTTTGATATTCGCTGACTCTTCGCTCAAAGAAATTCGTTTTTCCTTCCATTGAAATCATTTCCATCCATGGAAATGGATTCGCAGTATTGTAGATCAAAGGTGCATTGAGTGCGCCGAGTAACCTATCTGCACAGAATTCAATGTATTGTTTCATTAAATCCGCATTCATCCCTATCAATTTCACAGGTAGTGATTCTGTGATGAATTCCTTCTCGATAGCGACAGCTTCACTGATGATCCGCTGAATCGCACTAGTCTCAGCTGGGTAATTCAAGAGTCCATGAAGATGACACGCGAAGTCGCAATGCAAACCCTCATCTCGGCTAATCAATTCATTTGAATGTGTCAGACCTGGCATTAAATTTCGTTTCTTGAGCCAGAAGATGGCACAGAATGAACCCGAGAAGAAGATACCTTCCACGGCTGCAAAGGCAATCAACCGCTCTGCAAAACTCGCTTTTTTACGTGAGAGCCATCGCAACGCCCAATTCGCTTTCTTCTGAACTGCCGGAATCGTGTCAATAGCGTTGAACAGGAATTCCTTTTCTTTCGAGTCTTCAACATACGTATCAATCAGTAAAGAATACGTCTCTGCGTGGATATTTTCTATTGCAATCTGCATCCCATAGAAACTACGTGCCTCTGGGACCTGCACCTCTTGCATGAAATTGACCACGAGATTTTCATTGACAATCCCATCACTTCCGGCAAAGAATGCCAGAACGTGTTTGATGAACAATCGTTCATCATCGTTCAGTACTTCTCTCCAGTGTTTCATATCGGCAGCGAAGTCCAATTCTTCGGTGACCCAGAACGCGGCTTCATGAGTTTTGTAGAATTCCCAAATGTCATCATATTGTATCGGAAAGAGCACGAATCTCTCACGCGATGGAGTCAAAATAGGCTCCAGTCCCCTGTTCTCATCTGAGTTGATGGGTTC
>CAZMJD010000070.1:4614-7747 GCA_964566385.1 uncultured Candidatus Poseidoniales archaeon
ACATGGCGAGCGAGCGTTCTTGGCTCCCCGACAGCACATAAAATATGGCACGAATCACCCTCAAAAATATCCTATATTCAGACGAATGCATACATTCGAAATGATACTTTTCTGAACCATCGATTTAGATATGTATTGAGGTTTAAGGTGCCATTCAAGACCATCTTCTATAGATGTAGAATCACATATAGGTCACTTAGGTGCGAGTTTGGATAACCCTTCTTTCACCCAATCAGGCACAGCCATTTTGCTCTGTACATCTCTCATATCAGTACATACTGTAACTTGATCAGAGGTCCAGCATAACACCCCATCTTGGTTTTGGAAAACGTACCTCCAAGTTATCGAAGTGTTGCCAATCTCTGGCACCGTCAATGTGCATTGGATGGTGTCGCCATAAGTGACTGGGTGTAAAAAACGAGCATCACTGTGGACCACTGGGAATGCAAGATTATACTCTGATAGGATGGTATTGTAGTGCATGCCGCAGGAGAACTCCCACGATTCTTCGTAGAACCTGTGAGCGAGGTCCCAGAATCGCGGATAGTAGACAATCTTGGCCAGATCGACCAGAGGAAAGTCAATTCGTCTCTTTGATACGAATGCCATAACACTCTCAGGTATACTCTTGTTGAAGGCTGTTATGGCATACTCATACTCACTCTTGCATTCATTGATGTAAACTAGATGAACGGTTACAGATTCTCTGTCACGAGGCGCCTGCTCTTTTTACTCCAATTACGATACCAATCAAGCCAAGAAAGCAAATCAACTCTGAGATCATCAATAGAGCGAATTCCAGAGTCTCTGTCATGGGATACTTTTCAATCACAATTTCATGGCTCGAGGAAACTGTGAATTCACCTGTTGAATTTGGTCGGACATAGCCCAAGTGAATCTTGTCATCTCTATCCTCGCATGTCACTTTGAACAGATTTTCATTTCCATCATCGATGGTTACGCTGACTCCTGAGCATGCATCCGTAGCGCTACTGTCGCTATCAGTGAGAAAAACCGAATAATTCTGTCCCGCTTCAAGGACCAAGTTGCCTTGTTTCCCAACAAAAACATTCTCAAATGTGAAGGAGATGTAGACTGAAGATATGAGCCCCACCATGAATATCACTCCAGAGAGTGGAGTGAGAATTGACTTCCTATTCACCATTGTAATCACCTAGAGTGCTGCTCAGTTCAACCATTCGGTATCTACCAACATCCTGAATTGAAAATAACCCATGTTAATCATAATCGCATCACGAAGGTCAATATTCTGGGAACATACGTGAGTGACTTCATTTGGATGCAGGGTGCCGATCCATTCATTGAATTGATACGTCCACCTCTTCTCTCTTGTCTATGAGAGCCCCGCCTCCCATCCATACGGATGAACCACCCGTGACGCGT
Organism: uncultured Candidatus Poseidoniales archaeon; assembly: GCA_964566385.1. Taxonomy (GTDB): domain Archaea; phylum Thermoplasmatota; class Poseidoniia; order Poseidoniales; family CAYMED01; genus CAYMED01. The sequence continues at coordinate 6,019 of CAZMJD010000070.1, forward strand.
CTCTCAGGCCATCTTGTGCTTGCAGCCTTGACCCTCCTCCTTGCCGGCTTTGTACCTCTTGCCAATGGCATGTCCGCTGCTGCAATACACATGCTGGAGCCAAGTGATGAACAGATTGAAGCTATTCTTACTGAGGCTGAACTTGGATTGGGTATTGATCTGACTGCCGAAGGATATCGAGCTTGGGACACCGAGATTCGTGACCGTGGAATCTATGTATTACAATCTGTGACCTCATTCCTAGCATGGGGTTTCATGCTCCTTGGGAGCATTCGCATTCTCAATGGTCACCAACGTGGTCTTCTAGAGGCAACCCTTGGCATCGTTCTTTGGCTGACAGGTGGCTGGATCACGGAACTTGCACGCTCAGCAGTCATTGTTCAAGGCGGCCCGGCAGATACCTCGAATCTCAATGTGCAGATTTTTGTCTCAAGTGTCAAGATATTTCTCATCGCATGGTTGATCATTCTTCACTATCGCCAGAATCTAACTCCACGGTTGTCAGTACTTCATCCTCGCTGAGGTGCTTCAATCTCCATGCCTCGGCCTCATCTCGAGGCCATCTTTTCTTGAGGGATTTGTGAAGAGAATCGGATAGTCGTGCCTCCCACCAATTTACTCCTCTCCATACTGCGTATTTGCCACGAATGCCCCGTAGATCTGCACCTTTCACATCAGCACCTTGTAAGTTGGCGAGTCCGAATTTTGCTCTACGTGCATCGATATTTCGAAGACACGCTCGGTCTAATGCCGCTTTCATAAAATCCGTATCTCTGAGTGATGCACCCGTCAGATTTGCTCCTTCAAGTATGGATTCTCTGAAATCACAACCATCGAGAATCGAACGGCGTAAATTCGCACCTGGCCATTCCACCTTTCTGAAGTCCTCTTTCATGCGCGTCTGAAAGGAGAGGTCGACGACCGGGGTTTCAGAGGCCAAGATGCCGCCGCCCTTCATCAGTGAGGTAGGCATGTCGATTTTTTTGCCCTTCAACATCTGGAACTTCGATAAGTTGGCGTTCCCGGAGTCGGTTGATATACAGGCTCAAATTCCCAGGTGGCTTCATTCCAGCATCCTTGAACAACCCTTCAATGACACGGGGGGGGATTTCAACCTCGGCATCCACTGAGCGAAGTGAATGAATAGCAAGAAGAACCTGTTCCGGTCTCCGAAGAACATCAAGTTCTTCGAGCAATGCAGTGAAAATTCCGGCGGCACCGCCCACTTCTTCGGTTTTTGTTGATTCCGCAATCTCTTCGAGGAGGTCCTCTTCAATTTCTTCCTCGATTCTTCTGAGAACGACGTCGACATCCCCCTCGATCAGCCACCGCTGGCCTTCATGTTCGATGTCGAGACGAACAAATTCCGTGTCCACACCCTCTCGCTTGGGAACGGATGGATAGAACCTTCGGCGAGATGGCACTATCTTGAAGTCGATACCTTACAAGGAATGCTTGAATCCCGATGTCGAAGTCGAACCTTGCCAGCCGCAGGCGACCGCCCCTGCTCGTTCTTCTTCTATTGTTCAGTATGATTCCATTCAACAGCACATCAGCCTGGACCCCCTCTTCTCCGGGGATCCTCACCACGTTCGAGGATGGAAATACAACCATTGAAATCGACTTCCCCGGCGCAGGGACGTATCGCCCAGCGAATTTCTCCATCCCCAGAAACACGACAGTTGAGCAATCCTCATTCAATATAGAGGTGAATGGAACTGCTACTGAT
>CAZMJD010000071.1:0-1072 GCA_964566385.1 uncultured Candidatus Poseidoniales archaeon
TCAACTCGGGCCGATTCTGACGGCGATGGGCTTCCAGATGGCTGTGAATACTGTTAAGCACGTTACGGTGATCCATGGACTGTCTTTCCTCTGGAATATGCAAAATCCGGTGGAGTTCCAATCTACCATTGGACGTCGTCACCTGTCAACCCCATCGATGTGGACTTCGATGGTGATCATGATGGTTGGTACTCGCGTGGCCCAGGTAAACTTGCACCTCAAGGTGAATGGAATTCGTTTACCTTCACTCCAGATGGTAGCATCACCTATGCAGATGGTGAAGACATACCTTTCACGAACATGATGGAATATCTCAATGACACTCGCCCAGATCTGAACGACAGCGATGGTGATTGTGTAGGCATGCACGCCATCTTCGATCAAAGTGGAGCTGTCGTTGACCACCGACGCGATTACTCGTTGATGGATGGCTTGGAAGTCCTGAAGTTCGGTACCAATCCGGTCAATGATGATACTGACGGTGATTTCCTACCCGATTGGTACGAACATCGCAAGGGATGGAATGAGACCAATCAGAACTGGACCAGCCTTCGTTTGGTGGAGATGCAATGGGAGCCAGAACCATTCACAGGGGTCAACCTTCCCCTTCATTGGGATGACGGGGCTGGCATCGAGACGAGGCCTCTGTTAGCGGAGAAAACGGTTGAATTCAATGCCACCAATCCCAACGATGCCACCAAGGACTATGACAAAGATGGCAAATGGAAGGACACTGATGACGATGGTATCGCCAATTATATTCCATACAACAACTTCCACGAATTCTTTGCCATCACATCGTTTGAAGGGACCAATAACAACTACAGTAACGCCGATGATGTCCGTGGTGTAACTGGCCAAGAATCGTGGACGTGGAAAGACCTCAGAGCAGATTTGCTCGGTGCTAGCTGGTGGTTGGACCCCTCGGCCAATTACCTCGATATCGTTCGCGATGATGCATCAGATCCTCTCTATGCTTGGACGATCAACGAGGAGGAGGATGATTATGCAGCTGTCGTGCTCGAGCATGTCGATTCCGAAGGAGCCATGTGGAGGCTCGAGGGACCGCACT